>JBOHEL010000711.1:0-2111 GCA_050700995.1 Sciscionella sp.
TTGATCTGCGGATCGTCCCATCCTTCGACCAGCGCTATGGTCGTTCCAGTGCCGTCGATGCCCTTCTTCCACAAGTCACCGATGTTGTAGTCGACGATGTCCTGCGGACCCGGGGACGAGTCGGCATACTGCGGGTAGTTCTTTGTCATGTTGTCGAGGACGGCGGTAAGCTTCTTGACGTGATCCGGGTTGGCCTGTACTTGCGGTGGCGGTGAACTGTTCGCGCCCGCTGGACTGCCCGTTATGCCGGCCCCACTGCACGACGACACGAACGCGATCGCGACTAATCCGGCGACGGCATTCGCTGTCCGCCGCCGCGGTATGATCACCATTTGGGTGCCTCGCACAACACATCGTGTCGCTAAACGCACACAAACCACGATCACTGTCCACTCGGATGGCTTCGCCAGTAGTCGAACTATGCGTGCGGGCGACCCCGTCATTCAAGTACCCCCTTCGAGTTGCCGGCGTCCAGGCGGCGGCGCTGCATACTGATCCGTATCAGCGTCGCCGTTGAGGGTATCCTGCTGCTCCTCGCTGCCACGTCGGCCCTCAGGCGGTCGATCCCGTGGATCACCTGGTCGCCAAGGGCGAATTCAGTATGACTACTCCTTGCCCCTCGTAGACTTGCTGCCCCCGGCAGGGTATGTGCTGACGACTAGGGCAGCGCGACACAAACGTGCTCGACGAAGGAATTGGTTTGACTTCATCCGGCATTATACTTCCTGGCCGACTGCTCCGGCCTCGGTTACGCGGGCGGCGCGCTGGTGGCCGCCTGACCGGCGTCGTGAACTCGACACCACCGACATCTTCATAAACTCAAAACGTCCGTGGCGTCGAGTTCACGGCACCGCCTGACGATCCGCCGACCTCGTTGGTGAGGTCTGTGGGCGCAGAGTTCCCTACGGTGATCAGAGTTAAACCGGACATGCGGGTACCAACCTCCGACCAACCTCCGCGGCGACCTCGACCGGCTGATCGCCCTGGCCGCAAAGCAGCGGCGGTCTGGATGATGCGGTAGGAAGTCACCGGTGACCCCACCAGCGCAGCACCCGCCGATCCCCGCTCGCCCGCTCGGCTGGACGGTCGCGGTATGCATCATGGCCTTCGCCGTTCTGCTCGGGCTGGTCGCCGCGCGCTGGCCCCCGCTGCTGACCGGCGACCAGGCCGCCGACAGCGCCGCGCACGTCGACGTGCTCGCCCAGCCGTGGCTGCTGGCCGCGGCGCGGGCCGCCACCACTGCCGGCAGTGCCCTGGTCGTCGACGTGGTCGCCGCTGTCGTGGCCATCGCGTTGCTGATCATCAGATTGTGGCGTGGCGCGGTACTGGTGGTGGTAGCTCGGCTCGGCGAGCTGGCCAGCACGACGGCGGTCAAGGACCTACTCGCCCGACCCCGGCCCACGCTGGTCGACCCGGTTGCCCACGGAGCCGGCTACAGCTTCCCCTCCGGACACGCCGCCGGGTCCACCGCCGTCTACGGGGTGCTCGTAGTGCTGGTCTGGCCGCACGTCGCGAGCTGGGCTCGGGCGTTGCTGCTGGCCGCCGGAGCGTTGGTCATCTGCGCAGTCGCCGCCTCCAGGGTGCTGCTGGGCGTGCACTACCCCAGCGATGTCGCCGCCGGGGCGGTACTCGGACTCGCCTGGGTCGCCGTCGCCGCGCTTCTGGTCACCCGGTTCAGGCCGGGAGGCGTTGGGACGTGACCAGGCCGGCACCGGCCGCGGCCAGGCAGATCAGGGTCCCCAGGATGAGCCACGGCCTGCTGACGTCTTTGCGGACCGTCTGGTAGCCGATCTGCCGGTCGAGAGTGTCATAGACCTGATGGATCTGCTGATTGCTCTGGGCCGGGTAGAACTCGCCACCGGAGAGTTGGGCGACGCGGGCCAGCGAGTCGTCGTCGACCGGCACCGGGGCCTGTTCGCCCTGGATGTCGACGGTGCCATACGGCGTACCGAAAGAGATGGTGGTGATCGGGATGTGCGCCGCCCCGGCTTGGGCGGCCACCGTGAACTCGTCGCGGCCGACGTTCTGCTTGCCGTCACTCATCAGCACGATCCGGGCCGGCGGTGGTCCCTGAACTTGGCCTGGGATGAGTTGGTTGAAGGCGTTGATGG
>JBOHEL010000712.1:0-2106 GCA_050700995.1 Sciscionella sp.
GTTGTTGGATGCGTCGCTCGGCTGGGAGGTCGAGTACGGGTCTGATGGCCTCGTGCGCGCCATCGAGATCGTTGAGTGCCACCCGCGCGGCGGTGACGTCGAGCCGTGCCAGCGATTCGTCACCATAAGAGCGAGCTGTTGCCAGCCCGGACTCGTATAAGGCGATGGCGTCCAGCGCGTGCCGCTGAGCTTGGTCAGCCTCGCCGAGTAGCAGGTAGGTCGTTCCGGCGTAGTAGAGCTGCTTGGGTAACGGGAAGGACAGCACGCCGCCGAACTCCTCAAGCTCATCCGTTGGTGCTGCGCCCTCCCGTGCTCGGCAGGCGTCGTCAAGGGCTGCGATTGCCTGCCGACGGTCGTCGATCCGCGCCGCAGCTCGCGCTTTGGTCGCCGCGAGCCGGATCTGGGAGTCAGCGGTCGTCGCGTAGAGCTGGCCTTCTGTCGCGTAATCCACTGCACGTCGTTGTTGATTTGACCACTCGGCGATGAGAGCGGCGGTGCCGCGTGACCACGCTCGTAGACCGTTATGGTCAGCTTGCTCTGCGCAGGTCCAGGCGGTACGGGCTTGGGCCATGGCTGCCGCGCAGTCGCCGAGGTTATGGCTCGCCTGGGCCAGTAGGAGGCAGGCTGTGCCGGTGAGGAAGAAGAGTTCCCGAGCTTGACGCGGCGATTGATGGCCTCGGATCAGCGAAAATGAATTGTCACGCAGCATGACCAGGTCGCGGAATAGGGGAAGTAGCGGAGCATGAACGTAGTCGACCGCGATTCTGGTCAGCTCGAAAGTCAGATGCTCCAAGGCGGAGGAGCCCACGTTGGTCGACTCTGCCCAGGCCGCGAACGCAAGGGAATACGCGGCGGCCTCTGTGGTGGTCGGCTGCGGATCGGTGGTTTCGACGGGTGATGGCGGAGTGCTTGTCTTACGGGGCTGGATATCGAGCGGCGATGAAGTCCGCCGCGCTGCGTAGAGTTCGCGCAGCATGCTTCGCTCGCGTTCATCTAGCAATGCTTCTTCGTCGAGTGTGATCAACCGATCTGGGTCAGTGCCGAATACATGCGCGAGTGTGATCAGGTTGAATGCAGTCGGTCGTCGGCCTCCCCGAGGCCAGTTCTCCCATTCAGATATTCGGGGTCCAGTCGTCCGGGCTTCGGCGTCGTCAGCTGCTAAGTTGTAGCGCTCCGCCGCTTGGTCGAGCGTGAGTCCTGCAGCGTGCCGGTAGGCCGCCCGGACTCCGTACTTGAAGCGTGCTCGCACCTCTGCGGCGATCTCGTCAATCGAGACGTCTCGCTTCAGCATTGCCTCTCGCAGTCTCGTCAACTCCGCACGTTGACTGCTCCTGGAACTCCCCACGCGGTCGGTCCTTACGGTTGGTGGTGGCTTGGACCCAATCCATATCCCTGCGATCACGGTACCTCTCTGCAAGTGACCGATTACCCCTGTGCGAACAACCCGCCGTCAAACTGGCATCGTCCCAGCTCAGCATGGGTGCGATCGATGAAGCGGAGTCTCTCACCGGCGGGAGGGAGTTAACGGCTGGATCAAGCTTCCATGTGCATACCGCCACAAAGGCGGATCACTTGGGAGGTTCGCTCATGCCATTGGTCGACGTGATCATCACGAACCTGGTGAGCCTGGTCCCGGTGTTGGCCGCTGCTTATGGGGTTGTCCTGGGTGTCGTGGCGCTGGTCACCGGGTGGCGATTGTTCTGCGGCCGTAAGCCGCGCCGGTACCGGCGTCGTGCCGTAGTCCCTCCGGTGGGCGCCACCGGGCGGGGCGTCGGCGGTGTCCGGTGAGTGGCGCGGCTCTTGTGTTGTCGGTGGTGGATGCCCGTACGGGGGAGTCGCATCGGGTGGCTGTTGAGGCGGCGGCGTTGCATCGGCGTTCCGGGCGCTATCCCGCCCTCTGTGGCGCTGAGGTGATCACGGCCAGTCTGACCACGGCTGCTGTTCGGGAGTGCCGGGGTTGTGTCGCGCAGGCGGTGGGTGGTGGCGAGGGTGGAGGTTTTCAGCGAGGGCCAGTCCGATCGGGCGGTGCTCGTTTTCCGTGGTCTGGATGGACACGCCGCGACGGTGATCGTGATGCGTAGACGTGGCCAGGTCTGGCTTGTGTTC
>JBOHEL010000713.1:0-2104 GCA_050700995.1 Sciscionella sp.
GCACCTTCTGCAACGCATCACCCGGCCCGCTAGCGTCCAAGTTCACGTACGCTGTGTCGACGCCAAGCACCGAGCGCCCACTCGGTTCCGCGACGATCGCGATGCCGCAGTCGTAAGGGACATTCAAGGTCTTGTGTGCATCGGTGGCCCACGAGTCGGCCCGCTGGACACCGACCGTCAGCGGCCGCAGCGACGCACTGGCGGCCGCCCACAGGCCGAAGGCGCCATCCACATGCACCCACGCCGCCCGCTTGTGCGCGTGGGTGACCGCCGCCTCGAAGTGGTCAAGGCGCCCGAGTGCAGGTTGCCGGCCTGCAGGCACACGATCACTGGCCCCCCGCCGGGGATCTCATTGGGCTTCCCCTCGTAGCGTGGAGACATCGCCTTTGAGGAGAGTGCGATGGCACGGAACTATCGGAAGTTCGATGAGGACTTCAAGCAGGGTGCGGTCCGGCTGGTCGTCGAGACCGGGAAGCCGATCGCGCAGGTGGCTCGGGAGCTGGGTGTCAACGACGGCACGCTGGGCAACTGGTGTGCCAAGGCTCGTGCGGCGGCGGGTGACGGCGACTTGAGTGAGACCGAGCGGGCTGAGCTGGCCCGGTTGCGCAGAGAGGTCAGCGAGCTGCGGATGCAGCGTGATGTGCTCAAGCGTTCGGTCGCCCTCTGGGTGGACGAGGCGATGGGCCGGTAGCCGTGGCCGGGTTCATCGTTTCCCAGAGGGAGTCCCACGGGGTCCCGTACGCGACCGGTTGCCGGGCGCTCGGGGTCAGTCAGCCCTGGTTCTACAAGTGGCGCCACGGCGATGCCTCGCCGCGGCACGCCAGGCGTGAGCAGTTGGCGACCGCGATCGGCCAGCAGTTCGCTAAGCATCGTGGCACTTATGGGTCGCCGCGGATCACCGCGGATCTGCACGATGCGGGGTGGCGGGTCAGCGAGAACACGGTGGCGGCGATCATGGCCGAGCTCGGGCTGGCCGCCCGGCGCAGGCGGCGCCGCAAGCAGACCACGCGACAGGGCCGGGGCCGGTGGCGGGCGCCGGACCTGATCGGCCGCGACTTCGGTGCCGACACGGTCAATCGGAAGTGGTACGGGGATGGCACCGAGATCGGAACCGATGAGGGCAAGCTCTACCTCGACAGCGTCTTGGACATGGGGTCGCGGCGGATCGTGGGGTTCGCTCTGGGCGCCCACCACGACGAAGACCTGGCCGAAGGGGCCCTGCAGATGGCGGTCGCGGTCCGCGGCGGGAACGAGGCGATCACCGGGGTCGTCTTCCACACCGACCAGGGCAGCGAGTACACCGCTGGCGACTTCCGACCGCCTGCACCCGGATGGGGGTCACCCAATCGATGGGCCGGGTGGGATCGGCGCTGGACAACGCGGTCATCGAGAGCTGGCACTCCACCGTGGAGTTCGAGCTCCGCAAGCTGGAGCACTTCACCACCAGGGCCCAGGCACGTCGCCGAGTCCCGACCTGGATCGAGGAGTACAACCATGAGCGTCGTCACTCGTCGCTGGGCATGCGCTCACCGGTCCAGTTTGAGCACCAGCTCGCGGTCGAGACCGACCGAGCAAAGGAGGAGGTGGCATGACCAACCGGCCTGCTCCCCTCGCCCAAGGATGGCGCCGTCCTCGCCGGCCCCAAGGCCAAGCCCCTTCGGGGTGGCCTCCGGCCAGCCTTGACCCCGGCTCCGGGCGACGCCAGTTGGCAGCGATCGGAGCAGGCCAGATGAAGGAGATCCGACAAAATCAGGTCTCTACGGTTTCAGGGGATTGCCACCCGCCGAGGGCCGGCCACGTCATCACGCCCCGCCGCCAGATCCCAAACCCCACCACCCCGCGGGACTTACCTGCCGCGGGTCATGCCGACGTACACGCCAGACGCGTCCAAAGCCTCGGACAACAGGGTGTGTGACATCGCGGTCGTGACGCCTTGTACGCCGTAGGCAGTGGCGGCGTAGGCGAGATGAACGTGCTCGCTCACGTATGAGCTCGGTAGGGCAGCCGAACGCCTGTGCTTCAGCGGGCTGGAGTTCTCGACCGCCCAGATGGCGCCGTCACTGCCGATGCCTTGGACGGTCCAGGTCTGCCTGTTCGCGACTCC
>JBOHEL010000714.1:0-2082 GCA_050700995.1 Sciscionella sp.
CAACCGCCCGCCTATCTCGTGCGCGGTCTTGCTGAGCCGTTCAGCGCTGCCACTGGTACCTCCGACTTCACGTCGAACGCGGTCGGCCAGACGGGTTCGGGTGACTCGATAACGACACGCGCCTCGCCCGTCTCCGGTAGCGCATCCTCACTTCCGAGCTCGCCAGCCGGTGGATGTCACACTCCGGCTGCGTGTCCCACAGGTCACGCAGCACCGCAGTCGGGTCGGCATAGAAGGCCGACTCGCGAATCCGGAAAAACCGCCAGCCGCATCGCGCGAGTTCCCGCTGGCGCGCCATGTCGCGCTCGAACGCCTCGCGGCCGTGCCAGTGGTCACCATCGCACTCCAACGCGAGACGCCCCAGCCCGCCGACGACGACCAGATCGATCCGGTAGCCCTGCTCGAACAACGAGTCAAACCGGGAATCCCGGATATCCTCTGGGACAAGCTCGGAACTCCCCTGGACAGTCGGGGACTGTCCTCGGGCGATCACCCCGTAGCAGTAGTCGAGCAGTTGGAAGCGCATATCGTTCTGGTTGGTCAGATCATGACGATCCGCCGAGTGGAACATCCACACCTGGTCCTTGGCGCGGGATAGCCCGCGGCGTGGACCCGGCCGCATTGCGCCGCTTACCCTCGACAACCTCGCCCTGCTCCCTGTGCTCAGCGGCAAGCATGACCTCCTGGTCACTCGACGATAGGGAACGGCTTGCCGATGTCTTCGTTCCAGATGCTTGGATGCTCGGAGATGAACCGTGCCATGAGCTCGCGGCATTCTGGGGAGCCGACGACGAATACCTCGACACCGCGATCACGCAGCAGGTCCTCTGCGCCGGAAAATGTAGTGTTCTCACCGATGATGACACGAGGAATCTTATACAACAAGATCGCCCCGGAACACATGCTGCACGGTGACAGTGTCGTGTACATGGTCGCTCGCGCGTAAGTCGTCGCAGGCAAACGACCGGCGTTTTCCAGGCAGTCGGTTTCGCCGTGCCGGATCACGCTGCCCATCTGTACCCGACGGTTCCGACCGCTGCCAATCAGCTCGCCGTCTACCGCCAGCGCCGCGCCGATCGGCACCCCGCCCTCGGCCAGCCCTGCGCTGGCCTCGCCGATGGCGACCTGAAGGA
This sequence comes from Sciscionella sp., assembly GCA_050700995.1. Classification (GTDB taxonomy): domain Bacteria; phylum Actinomycetota; class Actinomycetes; order Mycobacteriales; family Pseudonocardiaceae; genus JBOHEL01. The sequence goes on from JBOHEL010000714.1 coordinate 1,134, forward strand.
ACGCTTGATCCTCCGGGCCCGTCATCGACACCTCCGAATGTTCATATGCCAATATTATGGCCCCATCTGTGGCGGTGCGGCGCGAGATGCTCGCGCCGGGCCAGGACGGTTACGGCTGGATGATGTTGTGTTCGGGGCCGTAGGGGTAAGCGGTGATGTTGTCGGCGCCGGTTTCGGTGATGAGGAGGATGTCGTGTTCGCGGTAGCCGCCTGCGCCGGGTTGCCCTTCGGGGATGGTGATCATGGGCTCCATGGAGACGACCATGCCGGGTTGCAGCACGGTGTGGACATCTTCGCGTAGTTCGAGGCCCGCTTCGCGGCCGTAGTAGTGGCAGAGCACGCCGAAGGAGTGGCCGTAGCCGAAGGTGCGGTTCGGGAGTAGCCCGTGCGTGGCGTAGATGTCGTTGAGTTCGGAGGCGATGTCGGAGCAGACGGCGCCGGGTCGCAGCAGTTGCTGGCCGCGGCGGTGGACCTCGGTGTTGATCTCCCAGTAGTGCAGTGCGGTGTCGCTGGGCGGGCCGTAGAACAGGGTGCGTTCCAGCGCGGTGTAGTAGCCGGCGATCATGGGGAAGCAGTTCAGCGACAGGATGTCGCCCCGCCGCACAGTTCTGCTGGTGGGCCAGTTGTGGGCGCCGTCGGTGTTGATGCCGGACTGGAACCACACCCAGGTGTCACGTAGTTCAGCGTGGGGGAAGGTCTTCGCGATCTCGCGGACCATGGTTTGGGTTCCGGCGATGGCGACCTCGTACTCGGGTACACCCGCTGCCACCTCGGCGGCGACGGCGGTGCCGCCGAGGTCGGCGATGCGGGCACCGTGGCGGATCAACTCGACCTCCTCCGCGGACTTGATCATCCGCTGGCGCATGGTGGTCGCGGAGATGTCGACCAGTTCGAGATTCGGCAGCGTGCCGGCGATCTGGGTGCGTAGTGCCGTTGGGATGTGGTCGTC
>JBOHEL010000715.1:0-2078 GCA_050700995.1 Sciscionella sp.
ATATTATATAGCTTTCAAGGCTCAGAGGGGGACGTGCCATGCGCTTCGAGCGAATCAGTCCGATCACCGGCCAACCCGTCAGCAGCGCCACCGCCATGACCACCGCCGAGGCCTGCGCCGTCGCCGACCGCGCGGCTTCGGGATTTCAGGCATGGGCAGGCATGGGACCGAATGCCCGGCGTGCCGTGCTCACCAAGGCTGCGGAAGCGCTCGAGCAGCGCCGCGAGCCCTTCGTCCAGGCGATGATGGACGAGGTCGGTGCCACCGCCGGCTGGGCCATGTTCAATCTGATGCTGGCCGCCAGCATGACGCGCGAAGCGGCGGCGCTCACCACTCGCATCGGCGGCGAGGTCATCCCTTCCGACAAGCCAGGCTGCCTCGCCATGTCGGTTCGCGAGCCGGCAGGCGTGGTGCTGGGCATCGCGCCGTGGAACGCGCCGATCATCCTCGGGGTGCGCGCCATCGCAACGCCGCTCGCCTGCGGCAACTCGGTGATTCTCAAGGCGTCCGAAATCTGCCCGCGCACCCATGAGCTGATCATCGAGGCCTTTGCCGCCGCCGGATTTCCCGAAGGCGTGGTCAATCTGGTCACCAATGCTCCCAAGGATGCGGGCGAGGTCGTCGGCGCGCTGATCGATCATCCCGCCGTACGCCGGGTCAACTTCACGGGGTCCACGGCGGTCGGCCGGGTCATCGCCCGGCGCTGCGCGGAAAACTTGAAGCCGTGCCTCCTCGAGCTCGGCGGCAAGGCGCCGCTGATCGTCCTCGAGGACGCGAATCTCGATGAGGCCGTGAAAGCCGCGGCATTCGGCGCCTTCATGAATCAGGGTCAGATCTGCATGTCGACGGAGCGGATCATCCCGGTGGCTGCCGTCGCGGAGGAGTTCGCGAGCCGTTTTGCGGAGAAGGCGCGCTCGATGGCGAGTGGTGATCCCCGCGAGGGCAAGACGCCGCTCGGTGCCGTGGTGGACCGCCGCACGGTGGAGCGCGTCAACGCGCTCATCGACGATGCCGTGGCTGCGGGGGCCCGCGTGCTCGCCGGCGGCAAGGCCGACAATGTGGTGATGCCCGCCACCGTGATCGATGGCGTGACGCCGAAGATGAAGCTCTACAGCGAAGAGAGCTTTGGACCGATCGTCGCCATCATTCGCGCGGTCGATGAGGCTGACGCCGTCCGCCTGGCGAACGACAGCGAATACGGCCTCTCGGCGGCAGTCTTCACGGGAGACACCGCCCGCGGAGTGCGCGTCGCTCGCCAGATCCGCTCCGGAATGTGTCACATCAATGGCCCCACGGTGCATGACGAGGCCCAGATGCCTTTCGGTGGTGTAGGTGCATCCGGCTACGGGCGCTTCGGCGGCGCGGCGGGGATCGATCAGTTCACGGAGCTTCGCTGGATCACGATGGAGACGGCTCCGGGACACTTCCCGATCTGATCGACCGTCCCTCTTTTCGACACATCAGGGTGAGACATGAGCACTGAGCGAGTGGAAGCGGACACCGTCGCGTTCACGGTGAGCGAGAGCATCGCGTGGGTACGATTCAACCGGCCCGAGAAGCGCAACTGCATGAGCCCCAAGCTCAACCGGCAGATGCTGCGGGTTCTCGAGGAGCTCGAGTACCGGGGTGACGTCGGCGTGTTGGTGCTCACGGGCGAGGGAACGGCGTGGTCCGCGGGCATGGATCTCAAGGAGTACTTTCGCGAGAACGAGGCCAAAGGGCTCGTTGCCGTGCGTCACGCGCAGCGGGAGGCTTACAGCTGGTGGCGGCGGCTGCGCTGGTATCAGAAGCCCACCATCGCCATGGTGAACGGCTGGTGCTTCGGCGGTGGGTACGGCCCCCTCTTCGCCTGCGATCTCGCGTTCGCGGCCGAGGACGCGCAGTTCGGCCTCTCGGAGATCAACTGGGGCATCCTGCCGGGCGGCGGTGCCAGCAAGGTGGCGCGCGAGCTCCTGACTTTCCGCCGCGCCATGTATCACGCGCTGATGGGCGAGAACGTCGACGGGCGCAAGGCAGCAGAGTGGGGCCTCGTGAACGAAGCGCTGCCGCGCGAGAAGCTCGAGGCGCGCGTGACCGAG
>JBOHEL010000716.1:0-2076 GCA_050700995.1 Sciscionella sp.
ACCTCGTCGGCAGGTAGATAGTGATAATCATTGTCGATTGGAGTGTAGCTCAGCGGCATCGGGAGGGATCGCCGGTGTCCGGCCACGGCGGTCCACAGGTAACGTGCGGATGTCGGCCGGCGGGCGACAGGCAGGGAGGGTGATCATGCCGGGATCGTTGCTGGGTAACGCGGTGCGCCGGGTCGAGGATCCGGAGTTGCTCTCGGGCAGGGCAAGCTACGTCGACAACGTGCCGATCGACGGGGTGCTGCACCTGGCGTTCGTCCGCTCGCCGATGGCACACGCGACGCTGCGCTCGATCGATGTCACGCAGGCGCTGGCGGCGCAAGGGGTGGTCGCCGTCTACACCGCGGACGACCTGAAGCTGCCGCGCCACCACACGTTCATGGCGGTCAACGAGCAGTGCGCGCGCCCGCCGCTGGCCAGCGGCAAGGTTCGGTTCACCGGTGAGGCGGTCGCGGTCGTCGTGGCAGAAAGCAAGACCGCAGCCGAGGACGCGCTTGAGCTGGTCGATGTCGACTACGACCCGCTGCCCGCCGTTGTCGATCCCGAGCTGGCGCTGGAAGCGGGCGCTGCGCTGCAGTTCGAGGAGCTCGGCTCGAACCTGGCCGCCGGGTCGAGGGAACCTGATGGAGCCGACCCGCTGGCAGGAGCCGACGCGGTGGTGCGGCTGCGGATGGCGAACCAGCGGCTGGCCGTCGTCCCCATGGAGGGCAACGCCATCGCGGTGCTGCCAGGAGACGACAGCTCGGAGTACGGGCTGACCGTGTACGTGTCGACGCAGATGCCGCATGCCTTCCGCAGGCTGGCCTGCGAGATCCTCGGGCTGCCGCAACAGCGGCTGCGGGTGATCGCGCCGCACGTTGGCGGTGCCTTCGGCAGCAAGGCAGGGGTGGCGGCCGAGCACACGGTCGCGATCGCGGTCGCCCGCACGCTGCGGCGACCGGTGAAATGGGTTGAGCACCGTTCGGAGAACCTGGTCGCGATGCCGCACGGCCGAGCTCAGGTGCAGTACGTCGAGATGGGTTTCACCAACCAGGGCACCATCACCGGGATGCGGTGCCGCGTGGTCGGTGATGCCGGTGCCTACGCGGGTTTCGGCGGCGCGCTGGCCATGGGGCCAACTCGCACGATGGCCCAGGGCGTCTACCGGATCCCGGTGATCGGCTACGACGCCGCGGTCGCGCTGACCAACACCACCCCTGTCGGTGCTTTCCGGGGAGCGGGCAGGCCGGAGGCGACTGCCTTCCTGGAACGGATCATGGATCTGGCCGCGGCCGAACTCGACCTCGATCCGGTGGCTATCCGCCGCAGGAACTTCCTGCGGCCGGAGGACTTCCCGCTGACCACGCTGACCGGCGCCGACTACGACAACGGCGAGTACGACCGCTCGCTGACCGAGGCGTTGCGGCTGGCCGACTACGAGGTACTGCGCGCGGAGCAGGCTCGCCGTCGGGAGAGTGGTGACCGGCGGGTACTCGGGATCGGGCTGTGCACATACGTGGAGATCACCGGTGGCGGCAACGGCGAGGAGTGGGGCTCGGTCGAGGTGCACGAGGACGGCACCGCCACGATCAAGGTCGGCACCTCGGCGCACGGCCAGGGGCATGCGACGTCCTTCTCGATGCTGGTCGCCGACCAACTCGGCCTGCCGATGGAATCGGTGCGGTTCGTGCAGTCCGATACCGCCGTGGTGCCGCGCGGCGGTGGCACGGGCGGATCGCGGTCGCTGCAGCTCGGCGGCAGTGCGGTGCGCCAGGCCGCCGACGTCGTGGTGGAGCAGGCCAGGGAGCTGGCAGCCTCGTTGCTTGAGGCGGACGTGGATGATGTCGTGGTCACCGAGGACGGCGAGGTCGGGGTGAAGGGCGTGCCCGGTTCCGGGCTGAGCTGGAGCAGGCTCGCGCAGGTCGCCGTCGAGCGCGACCGCCCGCTTGCCGCCGCGCTCGACTTCACCTCTGGCGGCGCGACGTTCCCGTTCGGTGCGCATGTCTGCGTAGTTGAGGTCGATCTGGACACCGGCAAGGTGACTCCGCTGCGGCATATCGCGGTGGACGACTGCGGGCGCATCCTCAACCC
>JBOHEL010000717.1:0-2060 GCA_050700995.1 Sciscionella sp.
GTCATCCGCTGGAGCTGCACAGTTTTGGTTACATGACGGCGAGCATGTAGGCCATGCTGGCGGCCATCACAGCGAGGCTGACTCGGATTGCCGGGGTGCAATGCGCGGTTAACCCCAGGACCTGGTCCCTGCTTCGCACGGGGATGATCGTTGCCGGTGGTGGGCCGTGACCCTGCTCGGTCGCGGGCGTCGTGACGCGCACCGGGGCTAAGGTGGCGGGGGCCGGTAACACCGGGACGTGATCCCAGAGGCCCAGCGCCCAGGCCAGCACCTGGCAGGCCAGGTAACCGACGAGGACCCAGCTCACCCCGGCAGGTCGGGCCGCAGGGGGGAGCAGCATGTAGGTCATGACCAGCATGTCCACCGCCGAAGCCACCCACAGTGGGTTAAGCGCAGCCTCCCGGCGGCCCACCACCACCGCGGTCGTAGCCACCGCTAGCGTCGCCACGGCGAACAGCACCACCCCGGCCCGAGACAGACCGGGATGGGTCATACCCAGCAGGTACATCCCGATCATGCCCAATGCCATGATGATGTGCCCGGTATGCCACCAGCGCCTTTGCCCGGGCAGGGTCCAGGCGTGCGAGGCGTGCAGCCCGACCACCCCGGCGAGTGCGAGTGCCCAGACGATCCGCAGCCACTGCGGCAACAGCGGCATAGTCATCGCTGATCCCATGGGTCCCATCGCGCCGCGTCCTCCCGACCACCGGGCCGTCGGTCGCAAATCCCCCATTCACCACGCACCGACGGTTCTCTGGATAAATTGGTCGGCTGGCGCCGCCGCTGAGTTCCCGAGCGCGCAGAAACACTGAGCACAACCTGAATTCCGCGGAAGCTGTGTACCCCGCCCGCCGTAGCTTCTCCCGCCGCTGGCGCCCAGCCGACCCTCAGACCACGGACCCCGATAACGCGCTGCTGGACGACGTCGTGCTACCCGGAGTCACCTGGACATGTACCAGATCGGCGCGCAGCGCCAGCAGGGCACGCACCACCAGCCCGGTGACCCAGCCCCTCCAAGACCGCGACCAGCACGTAGACCCCATGGCCCCACCACACCCTTGGCACCCCCGCCTGGCTGCAGGCCGATTGCAGCCGCTAGTGCCCAGCACTGTGAAGATGGCATGGTCGCTGAATCCCGCGCCCCAGGAATCCTCAACATCAGTCGCCGCCGCTGATGACGCTCACCGGACCCATTGGCAGATCGTGCTGCGGTGTGGTGCGGTGAAGATCGAGGACACCGGGCGCAGGAACGGAGCACGGATGGGGGTCCACGGCTTCGGCAACGAGACGAGTGCGCGGCGCGAAGCACTGAGGACGCAGCTCTGGCCGTTGCCGACGTTCGCGGTGGTGCTTGCTGTCGTGATGGGAGTGGGGTTACCCCGCTTGGATATCCAGATCGCCGGCGCGTTGCCCACGACGCTGACGGCCTACCTGTTCGGGGGCGGGCCCGGCGCGGCGCGTACGGTGCTGAGCGCGATCGCCAGCTCACTGATCACCGTCACGTCGTTGACCTTCTCGCTGACCGTCGTGACGCTGCAGCTGGCCAGCGGGCAGTTCTCACCCAGGCTGCTGCGCACCTTCACCCACGGTTCGGGTCCTCGGCCAACTGGACGCCGCCAGCGTCAGCATCGCTTCCGCGACTTACGACATTGTCGGCTTCCCCACTGTCCAGCTGATCACCCCGTCATCCGGCTAGCAGAGGGGCCAGCGAGGTCAGCGATGCAGATTCGATCCGGGTATTACGTCTGCTCCGCGGCGCTGCTGCTCACCGGGCTGGTCGGCTGCGGCGGCGCGACGGTGGCGGCGTGGACACGGGTCTCTTGTGCCCGTACCCCTCCGGGCAGTCAGCGTCGCTGCGGTGACTACACCATTGCGGTTAACGAGGCGCCCGGCGAGACCGCGCTGCGCAAGCCAGACAGCGGTCTACTCGCGACCACCAGCACCGCGATCACCACAACCGCGGCCACCGCGGCCACCCAGCGGTTGCTGAGCAGCCAGATCAAGCGGGCCGGAGGCCGTTCCGCAGAACCATCGGGGTCGAGGGGCTCGGACACGACTGC
>JBOHEL010000718.1:0-2039 GCA_050700995.1 Sciscionella sp.
CGGCCGCACATTCGTGCCACAGCGCGGCGGTCGCGGCGTCAACACCCTCGGCGGCGCACACCACGAACATCGCGGCGTCCGCGGCGCGCAGGCCCGCCCGCAGCTCGCCGACGAAGTCGGCGTATCCCGGTGTGTCGATCAGGTTGATCTTGACGTCGGAGTGCCGTAGCGGAGCGACCGCCAGCCCGACAGACCGCTGCTGCCGAACGGCGGCGGGGTCGTGGTCGCACACGGTACTGCCCTCGGTGACCGTCCCTGCCCTGCTGAGCGCGCCCGTCGCCGCCAGCAGTGCTTCCACCAAGGTCGTCTTCCCGGAACCCGACGGACCTACAAGTACCACGTTGCGGACCTTGGCGGGGTCGTCCACAGCGACCGCGACGCCATTCTGGCCACCGTTCTGGCCGCTCTCGGTGTGTTTCGCGCTCATGGCGCTCACCTCCGGTGAGGATCTCGATCAGCCGGCATAGTTGCGTGTCCTCGATCACACACCCGACCTCCGGCCGCGACAAGTCCTCCCATCGGTGGACGAGTACCGGTTGCTCGGTCGAACCGAATGTCCGTCACCAGCGTGACCTGCGTCATGGTAAGAAATGGCCCTTGGGAATCGGCCAGAATTGGTCGGCATGGGGAGGCCACGTCCGCCTTACTATTGAGGGTGCACGGCCGGCTCCCGCCGGCAGATTCCCGACTACTCCGAGGGGCCGCACGTGAGCACCGTGGAAGCCAAGTCTGTGTCCACCCCGATGGCAGGTTCGACGCCCGAGATCGGTACCGCGCGCGTCAAGCGCGGCATGGCGGAGATGCTCAAGGGCGGCGTGATCATGGACGTCGTCACCGCGGAGCAGGCGAAGATCGCCGAGGATGCCGGAGCCGTAGCTGTGATGGCGCTGGAGCGAGTACCTGCCGATATTCGCGCGCAGGGTGGCGTGGCGAGGATGAGCGATCCTGATCTGATCGACGGCATCGTCAGCGCCGTGTCGATCCCGGTGATGGCCAAGGCCCGCATCGGGCATTTCGTCGAGGCGCAGTTGCTGCAGTCCCTCGGCGTTGACTACATCGACGAGTCCGAGGTACTCACGCCAGCCGACTACGCTAATCACATCGACAAGTGGCAGTTCACCGTGCCGTTCGTCTGCGGTGCGACGAACCTTGGCGAGGCACTGCGGCGGCTCACCGAGGGCGCGGCGATGATCCGCTCCAAGGGTGAGGCGGGTACCGGCGACGTTTCCAACGCGACCATGCACATGCGCAAGATCGCCTCCGAGATCCGCAGGCTCACCTCGCTCTCACCCGACGAGCTCTATGTCGCGGCGAAGGAACTGCAGGCGCCCTACGAGTTGGTGCGTGAGGTGGCCGAGCGCGGCAAGCTGCCAGTGGTGCTGTTCACCGCGGGCGGCATCGCCACTCCCGCCGACGCGGCGATGATGATGCAGCTGGGCGCGGAGGGCGTGTTCGTGGGGTCGGGCATCTTCAAATCCGGTAACCCCGCCCAGCGCGCGGAAGCCATCGTCAAGGCAACCACCTTCTACGACGACCCCGGCATGATCGCCAAGTTCTCCCGCGGGCTAGGGGAAGCGATGGTCGGTATCAACGTGGCCGACATTCCCGAGCCACACCGCCTCGCTGAGCGGGGCTGGTGAGGGCCGGACGTTGACCCGCCTCGAAGGCGCGCGCCGGGTCGGCCAGTCTCGGCCGATCAGGGAGAACAGGTGGCGTAGCGGTGGGTGCCCTTGTAGACGCCGGCCCGCGCGGCAACTCTTACCCTGAGGTGCACCATGACGACCTCGCGCCATGAACGATTCTCGGCGTTCACCACGCCCGAGTTCTGGAACGACCCACACATCTCCGGTCGGATGCTGGAGAATCACCTCGACCTCGACGCCCTCGGCCTCGCGGCAGGCTCCCGCGTGCTTGACCTCCGGGTGAGGCCCCGACCTCGCCTCCGCGCCAGCGTCGACAACGTCATGACCAACTACAGTCAGCGGCCAGCACTGCCGCGAGGCCTTCTTGCAGATCCTTGACGAAATACTCGGGAACCT
>JBOHEL010000719.1:0-2018 GCA_050700995.1 Sciscionella sp.
CTCCGGTATGGTTCGTCGTCGACAACGGTGAGCTGATGTTCAACACCGGCCGCAACACAGCGAAAGGCCGTGCGCTGGCAAGGGATTCCCGTATTGTCATCTGCGTCGACGACCCGCATCCACCGTATTCGTTCGTCCAGGTCCAGGGAACCGCGTCGGTGACCGACGATGCCGCGGACATGCTCGAGATCGCAACACGGATCGGCGCGCGGTACATGGGCGCTCATCGCGCGGATGAGTTCGGCCAACGCAACGCCGCCCCCGGCGAGCTGGTGGTGCGGGTCCGGCCGACCAAGGTCGTCGCTACATTCAACGTCGCCGACTGAGATCACCAAGGAGCCCCATGACCAAACCCACTGACCGCCCACTGCGGGTGATCCAGTGGACCACCGGCAACATCGGGCGGCGATCGTTGCACGCCATCATCGGCAGACCCGACATGGAGCTGGTCGGCGTGTACGCCCACGGTCACAGCAAAGTCGGCGTCGACGCCGCCGACCTCGCGGCCTGGCCGGAGCTCACCGGCGTGCAAGCCACCGACGACATCGAGGCGCTGCTCGCAACAGAACCGGACGCGTGTTGCTATAACCCGTTGTGGCCCAACATCGACGACCTGGTGCGCCTTCTGGAGTCGGGAGTCAACGTGTGCACCAGCGCGGCCTGGATCACCGGCGGCAAGCAAACGCCGCAGGATCGGCAACGGATCGCCGACGCCTGTGAGCGCGGCCGCTCGACGATCTTCGGCAGCGGCGCACATCCCGGGATGACAAACCTGGTCGGCATGGTGCTGTCCGGGTCCTGCGAGCGCGTCGATGAGATCCGCATCACCGAGTCGGTGGACTGCTCGACTTACGAGTCCGCGGGCACGCAGACCGCCATGGGCTTTTCGCAGGACCCTGACACGCCCGGGCTGGCCGAAAGTGTGCGACGCGAAAGCGAGGTCTTCGCCGAGTCGGCCGCGATGATGGCCGACGCGATCGGTGCCAGGCTGGACAAGATCACCTTCGATGTCACGTTCACCGCGGCCACCGCCGACACCGACCTGGGCTTCATGAAGATCCCAGCCGGAACCGTCGGCAGCGTCTACGGCTACCACCGTGGCTGGGTCGGCGATCGCAACGTGGTCAGCGTCGGATTCAACTGGATCATGGGCAATCACGTGGTACCGCCGAAGCCGCTCGAGCACGGCCACGTCATTCAGGTGTTCGGACTGCCCAATATGCGCACCGTCATTCACTGCCTGCCGCCCAAGGACTGGACCGAGCCGGGGTTCATGGGCCTGGGCATGATCTACACCGCGATGCCGGTCACCAATGCGGTGCCCGCCGTCGTCGCGGCCAAACCGGGGATCGTGACACTGGCCGACCTGCCGCCCATCACCGGCCGCGCGGCGGTGTGAGACCAGTTTGACAGGACCGGACGGAACGCTGCCGTACCGTACCCTTTAGGATACTTAGCCGTGCGAAGGTTCGGCGGTATCGGAGGTCACAGACAACGGAGCCGAGCGCTTCTGACAGCATGTGGATCGCAACACGGATGCTCTCGGCCAGCTTCCTGCCGGGTCGATCCGTGGCTGAAGCACTCATGCGAACGATCGCGGATCGGTGAGCGGGAGGTGACCCGGTGAGGGCGATTCCAGTTACCAGGATGGCCAGGCGCGCGTGGATACCGCTGGTCTTGTTGGTGGTGCTCACTGTCTCGGGGTTCGGCGTGGCCAGGCTCCACCGCATCTTCGGCTCCGAGGACCTCAACGCGAACGCCGGCGCCGGGATCGAGATCGTGCAGTTCAACCCGAAGGTGGTGACCTACGAGATCTTCGGGCCCGCCGGCACCACCGCGAGCATCAACTACTGGGACGAGTACGCCAACACGCATCAAATCAACGCGGCACCCCTACCGTGGTCGTTCACGATAAGCACCACCTTGCCCTCCGTCAGCGCCAACATCATGGCGCAGGGCGACGGCGATCAGATCGGCTGCCGCATTACCGTCGACGACGTGGTCCGCGAGGAGAAAAA
>JBOHEL010000720.1:0-1992 GCA_050700995.1 Sciscionella sp.
TGCCACCGCGAGCAGGCATAACGGGATGGCGTTGCTGATGATCCAACCCTGGACGCCTTTGGTGCCCAGTTGTGTCGCAAGCAAGCTAAGGCCCATGGGTGCCATGTCGTGCTCCAGAGTGCTACAGGTTGCGCCCGCCAACCCTGCCATGCAGGCACGGCCGACCGTGACTAGGTGAGTACAACACGTTGCCGGGTTCAGGTGTAGGTGGGGAGCCAGTACACAACCTCGACCACAGGCGCTATTGTCCGCGAAGCGTGGCCGGCACTTGACGAAAGGTCACCCGTTTATCGCAACGCCAGCTCCGGAACGGCCATCGCCGCGCCGCAGCGGTTACCCCGAGCAATACTTGACGCTACACGCAGGCCGCGGCACGTCCGAAAGAGCGCATTCTCGCCGTGCCATCCGCAGACGCAGGCGCGTCATCCGCATATGCAGGCGTGTCGTCACCGTCGGGCGCGTCGAGTCAGCCCCCGCAGGCACGCCAGCTGGCGGGTCGGCGAAGCCCACCTCAAGGGACACGCTCTCCTCGTCTCTCATCACTTGGATGACTCGGGGCTGGGCAGTTGCAACTTCTGGACGGCGAGCTTGTTGGTCTTGACCTCGCCCTCGGTGACAGAGTGCAGGATGCCGTTGTAGACCAGGTCCCACACCCACGGGCTGCTCTGGATGGTGTACAGGTTCACCGTGAACCTCCTGCCGGTCCAGTCGGCGAGGTCGAGCGTGTAGCCGCCCGCGTACTTGCCGAGCTTGACCTTGGTGAGCTTGTAGGTCTCGACCCAGTCCTTGCCGTCGCGCATCACCCAGTCGGCACCTGCCGAGAGGGTGGACCCGCGGTACTGCGGCAATGGCAGTAGGAGGAAGGAGAGGATGATCAGCCAGAGCCACCATGTGGTCATCCAGCCCACGGGGTTTCCGGTGTCGAACCAGCTCCATACACAATACAACACGAATCCGATACCAAACAAAATACTGCCGGTGACGAGCGCATCTTTCAGAGATACCCGGTAGACCTCAAGTGTGCGGCCCTTACCTGCCGGTGCTGTCACGGTTTCGGGAGAGACCCGTCCATCGTCACTGTGGCGTTTGGGTTTACCCGCGAATGCGTCGGTGAGCGCGCGGGGCGGGCGTGGTTCGCCCGTCTCGGGATCGGGCATCGGGGGCAGCGCGGCAGTCACGGCGCTCACAACCAACCGGCTATGGTGTTGCCGACGTCGCTGAGCTTGTCGCCCGCCCAGCCTGCGGGCCTGGTTCATCCGTGTCTTGACGTGGTTCATGTCATCGGCGTGCCGCTCGATGCCATCACCCAGCTGCTGGCCTCCGTCGCGGAACTTGTCGGTCCCATCACCGAAACGGCCCATGAACGCCCGGAACGCGGGTCCGGACCTGCCGCCCCAGTCGGCCTCCGCATCGCCCCGCACCGCTCGAATATCGGTGCCCGCATCGTGCGCGTTGCTGGCGAGCCGGTGCATCCATCGCGCGGTCTCCCGCAGCCCGTCGACATCGGCGTCGACCTGAATATCGAGTGACATGAGAACCCCCTCAGTGCGGCCGGTTGAACGAGTCGGCGTTGCGCTGCTCTGTACTGCTGAAGGAGGCATGACTGTCGCGCACCTGCGAGGCCGAGTGCACCAACCCGCCGACCAGGCCGAAGGCGTGGTCGGCAGCGGAGGCTAGGCGGTGCGCGATCCGCTGCACGATGACACCGTCACCGAACGGCTTATGCCGCTGCTCCTCGGACAGCGCCGGCTCCCACAGCACGCCGTCGGCACCACTGCGACGCACCAACTCGTCGAGCCGTTCCGCCGGGAGGCAAATCCACGGCTGCTGCGGTCCGCACCCGCCCACCAATGCGTCCAGAGAGCCGAAGGCAAGCACCGCGAGCTCTCCCTGATCGGTCTCCCGTAGCTCAAGCACCGCCTCGTCACCCATGTCGGCAACGTGCTGCGATGCCACATATGCCAGCTGGCTGCCAGCGGCCCCGGTCTGAGT
>JBOHEL010000721.1:0-1968 GCA_050700995.1 Sciscionella sp.
CAGCTCGGGATTGTCGTTCATCGGGACGTGCCCGCAGCCGGGCAGCCGCAGCAGCCGGACGTGCGGGATCAACCGGATGACGGATTCGCCCCGTGGCCGCCGCATCAACCAGTCTCGCGACCCCCACGCGATGGTCACCGGCACGTCGGGCACCTGACCAGCAAAGATGATCTTGTCGCCGGCTGCCAGGCTGGGGCTGAAGCCCACCCCGCCGATCATCGCCTGCATGTCGTCGAGCAGCACCTGCGGCTCGAGCAGGTCGGGACGGCCAAACAGGAGACCGCACATGAGGGTGCGCCCGGCCGCCGACCGGGACAACCGGTGCGCGAGCTTCGGGGGCATCCATTGTGCGGTGCGGTGAATCGACCGGATCATGCATAGCGATACCCGCCGCCCCATCGGGCTCCACAGCCCCGCTGGGGACAGCGCCGTCGCGCTGCTGACCATCCCCTGCTGGGCGAGCACAAGGGAGACCAAGCCACCCATCGAGTTTCCCGCCACGTGCGGCCGGTCCAGCCCTAGGTCGGAGAAGAACTCCTTGAGCACGATCACCGCGGTGTCCAGCTCGTAGGATAGGTGGTCGGGCAGCGGAGGGGACTCGCCGAATCCCGGGAAATCCACCGAAAAGACCTCGCGGTGCTTGGCCAACCGCTCCTCAACCGGGAGCCACGCTTGCCGACGGTGCCCAGCCCCGTGCAGCAAGACGAGCGGCGGTCCCGCCCCGCACCGATCATAGGCAAGCTCCATAGCTGCACTGTATCGACTTGTAACCCGCCAGTAACTAGTGCGCTCGGGTTTGGACCCTGCTCATCCATCCGGCAACCACCTGCTCCGGTAGCCTGACCCGTCCGACGGATGTCCGGGGGCTTCGGTCGGGAACCGACGTGACCGCCCCCGCCGCGCCCGCAACGGCGGCGCGACAAGCCTGCGCGAACAGAGGGGATCACCGCCGCGGTATGGGAGGGCATCAACCGATGACGGCCAGTGTGCTTTCCGGTAGGAAACTCGCGGCCACGAAGCGCAGCCGAGTGACCGCCCAGGCCGCGGGCCTGACGGCGGCGGGTGTCAAACCCCGGTTGGCGATCGTGACTGCCACCGATGATGCCTCCTGCGCCTGGTACGTCAGGTCCCTATCCCGGACAGCCGCCAATGTGGGCATCACCTGTGACGTGGTCGACCTCGGCGCGGACGCTGCCACCGACACCACCACATCGACCTTGAGGGTCGTCATGTTGCCGTGGTGGGCCGGTCGAACGTGGTCGGCAAGCCCGCCGCTTTCCTTCTGCTGAACCGCAATGCCACGGTGGCCATCTGCCACTCGCGTACCCGCGGGCTCGCGGCGATCACCAGCCAGGCCGAGGTGCTGGTCGCCGCCGTCGGCAGGCCGAGAATGATCACCGCTGAGTACGTTCGGGCCGGTGCGATCGTGATCGACGTCGGCACCAACCCTACCGAGGATGGGGATCTGGTGGGCGATGTCGACGCCGACGCTGTGATCGAACAGGCTGCCGGCCTGACCCCGGTACCCGGCGGGATCGGTCCAGTCACTACCGCTCTACTGCTGCAGCACACGGCGCAGGCCGCCACGATCTCACATGGATTGACCGGTTACTGACCCCCATCTGTTGGGGGCGTTGATCTGTGGCCGGCCAGCCGAGCGCGCACGACGTCCGGGCTGTCGACAAAGGGCACTGGCGTCTGCTCACCGGACTCCATGTCCCGTCGCGATCTGGTCGGACACGATCTCGCGTAGCGTGCTGTCTCCGACCAGGTGGATGCGGCTCAGCGGTTGCTGGCGGCCGTACTCAAGGTCGAGCAACGCGGCGACTGGGACATCGTCGCGGCGGATGATCTGGGTGTCCGGGCTGCGCAGGGAGTCGATGTCGGTGTTCCGGATACAGCGCAGCACAACGTTGTGCTCTGTCGATATCTCGCTGAGCGATGTGGTTACTGGTACCGGTACGAGGT
>JBOHEL010000722.1:0-1964 GCA_050700995.1 Sciscionella sp.
ACACCGACTCGTCCGTGCAAGGCCCAATGGACAGGAAGAGGAGTAACGGCCTGACTGTGGAAGGCGACTACTAGGTAGCACCTCGAGCTGGGAACTCGGGTCGGAACTACCGATAAGGACCGTAACGTGGCACTGTTCCGCAGGAAGGGCCGTAGCCTTCCCCTGGGATATGGGCGCGGGTTGGCGGCATGGGGAGAACACCTCGTAGGACAGAATCCACGTTTCGACCCAAGTGATCTTGCCGATCTTGAT
The DNA here is from genome assembly GCA_050700995.1 of Sciscionella sp. Lineage (GTDB taxonomy): Bacteria > Actinomycetota > Actinomycetes > Mycobacteriales > Pseudonocardiaceae > JBOHEL01. The sequence continues at coordinate 253 of JBOHEL010000722.1, forward strand.
GTAATGGACTTTGCGTCCGAAGATCCTGCCGGCTTCGTCGACGCGATGGCGTTGGAAATCGCTGGACATGGCTCTGCGGCTGCGCTCGGTGCTTGCGAAACCATCCACCACACGCTCCAACTCAATGTCAACTCACCGGCCTGGTGGCAACTGGTCGATCAAGCAAATGACTACCTTCGGGAGTCGGGTATCCTATGGCGCAGCTTAAAGGCATACCAACAACAGCGATGGAAGGAAGCCCACGGGTCAGCGTCATGGTGAAGGGTTGCAGCTCTACTGCAGACGCGATTAAGCCGATGGCCAGGGTAAACACGGGCAAACAGTTCTCTTGACGGTCACGTGCTGGCTGCGCTCGCTCTGGCCAACAGGTCGATCATGGATGACGGCGCCCGTCGGGGTCTGATCCGCTCGTCGGCTTGGGCACATTCGACTCGGATTTCTGTTACGACCAAGGGAGGCGGCGATGCCGACTCCGGCGTGGGTGAGCTCAGAGTAGTCTGCCACGGTGAATTCTCGATTTTGCGAGTACCCGATCGACGTACCAGTCGACGTGGCTGATACTCCGATGCCTGTCAAGGGGACCTGCGCGAGTCAGTCCGCATGTGAGCGCCAGTTCCGGCGAGGTTGACAGGGTCTGGCGCTCACAGTGCCAGCCCAACGCGCTCTTCTGCCGAATAGCGGATGTTTGCGCAATCTTCGTCGGTGAATGCAGTGTGGTCGAGTCCAGGGAAAGGCGCATGCCGCACTACCCAAAGCGCGCCGCGGCTTGCAGCTTTGAGCTGTCGAGCAGGTGCAGCTGTTCGAGAACCGGGTACGCAACCCATCGTGTTGCTTACGTCCCCGAACAGGGCGGGGCGCGGGAGCAGGGCGGGGCGCGGGAGCAGGTCAGGATCGCCGGCTGGTTTCCCAGCGCCGGGTCAGCTCCCGCAGGAACCGGTCGGTGTCGCCGGCGAAGCCCACGTCGTTGATGCCGTGCCGAACCACCTCGACCCGCCGGTGCGACCCGACCTTGACGATCACCGCCGACCCGGAGGCGACGGACTGATCTCGCGCCGCGTCGCCGTCGATCACCAGGAGCTCCTCACCGAACGCGATGTCGGCGCTCGCGGCCGTGACGGCCACCTCACCCCCGGTGCGGTTAGCACTGCTGAGGTAGAGATGACCCCGCTCGTCCAACAACGACCGGACCTGACCGAGCCAGCCCAGCATGACCCCCAGCCATCCCCTCGACATCGACGGCCGCATCCAGGCAGGGCCACCCTCCCCGACCGGCAACAACAGATTGCACAACTCATGAACCGACAACCACCGGGCGAAAACGAGGGTCTCCTCATCGAGGTCGACATACGGCCTCACCAAGGCGAAATCGGCCACGACCACACCAGTGACCTGTCCGACAGGCCGCCCCTTGACCACATTGACCGCCCCAGCATCAGACCCACCGACAGCGTAAGGAAGCGGTGTCGGAAGCGGCACGACAATGGGCATACCCGCATCCAGCACCCACCCGACCTGCAACAGTCCCTCCTCATCGGCCCGCACCACGGTCATAGCTCATCCCCTCTGCCTCGGACACGACATCACCCGGGGGACAACCGGTCGGCGTTTCCCAAGGCGCGGGTGGTGGCGTTGGCCGAGTGCGGCACCCACGCCTTCGTGGCCGCCGAGGTCGACGCCTACCAGGTCGGGGAGAAAACCCTCGCCGCGCGCCT
>JBOHEL010000723.1:0-1964 GCA_050700995.1 Sciscionella sp.
ATGTTGTGTCATGGCGCGAGCTGCTGGAGACCGCTCGCGCCGAACACGACACCGTCGAAGAGGCGGTGTCCTAGCGCCGCGCGGTACTGGCGAGGCGATCCCCGATCTCGCGTAGCCCTGCCAGATCGTGCACATCCGAGGCCAGCGCGGGCACCGACGTGCTTGCGACTTCGGGGTGCGCCTTGGCGAAGCGGGCCAGCAGCCGCTTCTCCTTGTGCGCGAGCACAACGCGGTCTGAGTGCAGACGCAGAACGGCGGCCGCCAGTGGCGCCTGCCCGCGCTGCTCAAGATCTTCCGCTGCGGCGAGCGCCTTGGCTGCGGGTAGTGCCGCCAGCGCCGGATGCGTCCGGTTGACGACGAGCCCCGCCAGCGGCATCGATTCGGAGGCGAGCCGCTCGGTGAAATAGGAGGCCTCGCGCAGCGCATCCGGTTCCGGCGATGCGATCACGAGGAACGCGGTACCCGGCGAGCGAAGTAGCTTGTAGGTCTTACGCGCGCGCTCCCGGAAGCCGCCGAACATGGTGTCGAATGCCTGCACGAACGCGGCCGCATCGGTCAGCAACTGCCCACCGATGATGGTCGAGACGGCCTTGGTGAACAGCCCCAACCCCGCTCCGACCAGCTTGCGGATGCCGATGCCACCCACGCGCGCGGGACCCGACAACATCTTGATCACCCTGCCGTCCAGCACCGTGGAAAGCCGTTGTGGCGCGTCAAGGAAATCCAGCGCGGAACGGCTCGGTGGGGTGTCCACGATGAGCAGGTCCCATTTTCCGGTACCCGCCAACTGGCCGAGCTTCTCCATCGCCATGTACTCCTGCGTGCCTGCGAAGGAGGAGGAGATGGTCTGATAGAAGGGGTTCGCGAGGATCTCCTCGGCGCGTTCAGCGCCGGCGTGCGCAAGTACCATGTCGTCGAAGGTCCTGCGCATGTCCAGCATCATCGCGGAGAGTTCACCCTTCGGGGCGAACCCCTCCACGGTCACCTTGCGTGGCTCGTTGCCGAGTTCGCGCAACCCCAGTGCCTGAGCCAACCGCTTCGCCGGGTCGATGGTGAGCACGACCGTCTGCCTGCCGCGCTCGGCCGCCCTGATCGCTAACGCGGCGGCGGTGGTGGTCTTGCCGACGCCACCCGAGCCGCAGCACACCACCACACGCGTATCAGGGGAATCCAACAGCGTGTCGATATCCAGCTCGGCCACGACCTAATGCACCCCGTTCGCCGTCAGTGTCTCGGCGAGTTCATACAGCGCCGCGGTGTCGATGCCGTCGGTGATCTGGGGCAGATCAAGTACCGGAAGGTCGGTTTCGGACAGCTGCCCACGTGCTCGCTGCTCCGCCGCCACCCGCACCGCGTGCTCAACGGTTTCGGCGACCAGCCCGTCAAGCGTTTCCGACGCCAGCTTCAGCCCCGCGGTGCCGAGGCCCGCATTGATCCTTGACGCGTCAACCCGACCGTCGGCAGCGGCGGTGACCGACCGCGTGGGCAGTCGCGCCGGTTGCACCCTGTTGACGAACACGGCCCCCGGCCGCAGGTCGGCATGATCGAGTTCGGCCACCGCGTCCAGGGTCTCCCTGACCGGCATTTCCTCCTGCACGGTTACCAGGTGCACGGCGGTGTCGGCGGAGTGCAGCAGCCGCACCACGCCCTCGCTCTGACCGCGAATCGGCCCCACTTTGGCCAGATCGGCCATCGCGCGCGTGACGTCGAGGAACTTCACCACCCTGCCGGTGGGAGGTGCGTCGAGCACCACGGCGTCATAGACGTGCCTGCCGTTCGCGCTGCGGTTGACGCACTCTTTGACCTTTCCGGTGAGTAGCACGTCACGAAGCCCCGGCGCGAGCGTGGTGGCGAACTCGATGGCCCCCATCCTGCGCAGCGTGCGGCCCGCGAAACCGAGGTTGTAGAACATCGCCAGGTACTCCAGCAGCGCGGCCTCCGCGTCCACGGCGAGCGCGCGGACC
>JBOHEL010000724.1:0-1961 GCA_050700995.1 Sciscionella sp.
CCATAAAGGATTCGGGCATCTTCTCCCAGATGCCCATCGTGCGGTCACCTTGCACGTTGGAGTGGCCGCGTACCGGGCAGGCACCGGCGCCCGGCTTGCCGATCATTCCGCGCAGCAGCAACACGTTCATGATCTCGCGGATGGTCGGCACCGAATGCTTGTGCTGCGTGACACCCATCGCCCAGCACACGATCGTGCGCTCGGAGCGCGCGAACATCTCCGCCACGGCCTGGATCTGTTCCCGAGCGAGCCCGGTCGCCGCGTCCACCTCAGCCCAGTCCAGCGTGCGCAGCGCTTCGACATATTCGGGGTAGCCCTTGGTGTGCTCGGCCACGAAATCGTGATCCACCGCGTCGGCCTCCAGCAGCAGGTGGCCGATCGCGGAGAAGAACGCCAGGTCGCCGCCGAGCCGTATCTGGCAGAACTCATCGGCGAGCGCGGTGCCCTTGCCGACGATGCCGTTCGGGCGCTGCGGGTTGCGAAAGCGCATTAGCCCGGCCTCCGGCAACGGGTTGACGGCGACGATCTTCGCGCCCTGCCGCTTGGCTTCCTCAAGGGCCGAGAGCATCCGAGGGTGGTTGGTGCCGGGGTTCTGGCCGACGATCACGAGCAGGTCGGCTTCGCCGATATCAGCCAGGCTGACCGAACCCTTGCCGATGCCGATCGACTCGGTCAGCGCGGCGCCAGAGGATTCATGGCACATGTTCGAGCAGTCGGGCAAATTGTTGGTGCCAAAGCTGCGTGCCAGTAACTGGTAGAGGAACGCGGCTTCGTTGCTGGTGCGGCCGGAGGTGTAGAACGCGGCCTGGTTCGGCGAATCCAGCTCGCGCAGCTCATCGGCGACGAGCTTGAACGCGGCGTCCCATGTGATCGGCTCGTAATGACTCTTCCCTGCGCGCAGCACCATCGGCTCGGTGAGCCGACCCTGCTGGCCGAGCCAGTAATCCGTCTTGTCCGACAACTCCTCAATCGAGTGCGCTGTGAAGAACTCAGCGCCCACCCGCCGGGTGGTAGCTTCCTCCGCTACGGCCTTCGCGCCGTTCTCGCAGAATTCCGCGGGCTTGCGGTGCCCTAGCGGGTCGGGCCAGGCGCAGCCGGGGCAGTCGAAGCCCTGTTTCTGGTTGAGCAGCCGCAGTGTGCGAGCCGTGCGGATCGGCCCCATCTGCTGTAGCCCCCGTTGCAACGACACCTTCACCCCGGTGACCCCCGCTGCCCACTCCTTGGGGTGACTCACCTTCAGCTGGTTCTCGTCGATGTCCTCGCGGGGTGCCTTAGTCATGGTTCCATCGTGCTCTTCCTCATATCATGACACCAAGGTGGCCCCAATCACTCAACCGTCGAGTGAGGACGGTCACATGCCGAGGGAAGTGTTGTAGTGGCCCACATCACGTGGGTGTAGATCTGTGGGCGCTGCGGGGTGGCACGCCGGGCGAAGAGCCTTGCCGCGCGCTCCGCTGAGACCAGGGTCAGGCGTGAGCCGGTTTCCGCAGAGATCACCTCGACGCGATCCTCGAAGGCCAGGCCCCAGCCCGCGATCCGGCCGTCCAGTCGTTCTCCGAGCACCTGCACCACCGCGAACAGTCGCGGCGCTTCCTCGGTGACGGTCTGGTGCATTAGCTCCTCGAACTCGCGCTGGTCGCAAAGCGGCTCCCAGGTGGAGTAGTCGGTGTCGGAGTCGCCAGTGATCGGATGCATCCGCGTGCCTGCCGTATCGTCTCAATCAGGTAGCGGCGACGGTACCGTTAGACGTATCACTGCAGTAACTAATCGATCGGGTGATTATCGTCCATACTCGCTGCCGCTACCGTGCTAGCGTGCTCGCAGAATTCGGAGGCAACTGATGGCCGCTCGTCGCCCTGACCCCTCGCCGCTGCGCTGGCTGATCGGCGTGGAGCTGGCCCGTTACCGCGACGAGGCGCGGCTCTCGCTGACCGAGGTCGCCACGAAGGTCGACATGTCGC
>JBOHEL010000725.1:0-1953 GCA_050700995.1 Sciscionella sp.
GGCCGCAGTCCGCGCAGGATAGCGACCACCGGCAGTTCGCCGCGATCCAGGATGTGCCGTAACCTCATGTCAGGAGTGCCGTTCCGCATCGGCAAGGACGCGCAATCCCGCCAGCACGCGCAAATAGCGCGCCGTCAGCTCAGGGTCGCCGATCACCGTGAGCGGCTCGGAGGCAAGAACTCGCATGCCGGCCATGCTACCGATTTCGGCTCCGATCAGCAGCCCGGAGAGGAACGCCCGGGCCCAGCCCGCCGGGCGACCCTCGATGAGCTGCGCGGTCCGGGTCTGGAAAAGGCTGGCCGCGAGGTCGCCTGCGCGCCAGCGCGTAAGCCCGCTTCGAAGTCCCCCCTCTTCCGTTGCGGCGCCGGCCCCGGTGCGCAGCGGCGAAGAATGCCGGCAGAGCAGGTCAAACAGCTCTCCGGTGAAATAGGTCTGCACGCGCGCCACGGCACCATCCGGCCGCGCCGCGGGCCCGTTCATTCAGATCCGCGACGCTGCGGCCCGCGCCGCGCGCGCCCGCCAGGCGAGCGCCAGCATGCCGAGGCCGAAGACGAGCAGCGCCGCACCCCACCAGAGATTGATGTCGATCCCCAGGGAGCGCTGATAGATTGCCGGCTTGGTGAAGAGCCCGTAGCCGGCGAGGAGCGCCCCCAGCAGGACGAAAAGACTGCCGATCGGAATACGGATGTCGAGTCCCATGGCGATTACCGGAAGATGAAGTTGAGCACGATGGCGCCTGCGATCACAAAGGCGCCGAGCACGGCGGGCCGCGCGTACCATCGCTCACCGGCTGCGGCACGCAGCCTCGGCGTGAGGGAATACACGAGACCCTCGAGCTCATGCTCCGCGCGCGGGCGGGTAGCGAGACTCACCACTAGGGTCACCAGAAAGCACGCCCCAAAAGCATAGATCGCCGTCCAGAAATTCTGCGCCATCTGGCTGGAGTAGAGGTGCACCACCGCAATCCAGCCCCCCTTGATGCCCGGCGCGCTCCCCAGAGGCATCGTCAGCCCGTGGTGCACGGCCGCGGCCGCGGTGCCGGCAAGCAGCCCTATGAACGCGCCATGCCCCGTCGTTCGCTTCCAGAACATCCCGAGGAGGAAGGTCGCGAACAGCGGCGCGTTCACGAAGGCGAACAGGAGCTGCAGGAAGTCCATGATGTTGTTGAAGCGATTGGCCGCATAAGCCGCCGCGATCGAGAGCCCGATGCCGGCGACCGTGGCGATGCGCCCCATGTTGAGGTAGTGGCGATCGCTTGCCGAATGCCGGATGTATGCCTGGTAGATGTCGTAGGTCCACACCGTATTGAAGGCCGTCACATTGCCCGCCATGCCGGTCATGAAGCTCGCCATCAGCGCCGTGAGCCCGAGCCCGAGCATGCCGCTCGGGAAGTAATGCCCGAGCATCAGCGGTATCACCATGTCGTAATTGAGCGAGCCGTCGGCCTTGTGCGGCAGGGTGAGCCCGCTCGCGCCGCCGTGCACGGTCGAGGCAATGGCGATCATCCCGGGAAGAATGACGAGGAAGGGAAAGAGCATCTTCGGCACCGCCGCGATGAGCGGCGTGCGCCGCGCCGCCTGCATGGAGTCCGCCGCAAGCGCCCGCTGCACCACGAGGAAGTCGGTGCACCAGTAGCCGAAGGACAGCACGAATCCGAGACCCATCGCGATGCTGACCCACTCGACCCCCATCGGGTTGGATGCGGGACTGCTCATCACGGTCCAGGTGCTCGTCCAGGCATCCGGCGCGAACCCGCGCGAGACTGCCACCTCGCTCAAGCGTCCCCACAAGCCGTGCCATCCGCCCACATCCTCCACACCGAGGAAAACGAGCGGCGCGAAGCCGAAGACGATGAGAAAGAACTGCAATACCTCGTTGTAGATCGCCGAGGTCAATCCGCCGAGGAAGATGTACACGAGCACGATGAGCGCCGATAGCAATACACTGGTCGTG
>JBOHEL010000726.1:0-1952 GCA_050700995.1 Sciscionella sp.
GACCTTGACCGCTCCATACAGATCGGGGTCCACGCCGGTCTCTGCGTCACCGGCCAGTCGTTTCGGTGCGAGCACTGGAGCGTCCGGTCGCTGATTCAAGGTCGATATATTGCTATACACGCTGATGCTGGACACGAAGGTCCAATGCCCGGCACCTGCGCGCAATACCCGCAGCGCCTCGGCAACCCACGGGTAGGAGATAGTCGCTACGTCGACCACCGCATCGAACCGCTCACCGGCCAGCGGCGCCAGCCCGCCTTCGGCGTCACGGTCAATGCCCACCAGCCGTGCACCATCGGGTACCGCCCCGGAACTGCCACGTGCCGCGCACACCACGTCGTGTCCGCGTGCCACCGCGGCAGCGGCCACTGCCTTGCTCAGGAATACCGTCCCACCCAACACCAGTGTTCTCATGGCGACAGCCTGACGTGACGGGCGTCGCTGGCGCCATCCCTCTCGCGCAGGGCGAACACGCAGCACAGGTAGGCTGCGGCCGTAACGCCGAAGATGAGAAGCTGGAGCGTCCGGTGGCCCGAGTCGTTGTCGACGTCATGCCCAAGCCCGAGATCCTTGACCCGCAGGGACAAGCCGTCACGAAGGCGCTGCCCCGAATGGGATTCGACGGTGTCACCGATGTCCGCCAGGGCAAGCACTTCGAGTTGGAGGTGGACGACTCGGTGGACGATGCCGCGCTGGAAAAGATCGCAGCGGGGTTCCTGGCGAATCCGGTGATCGAGCAGTGGACCGTGCGGCGGCTACTGCCGTGACCGCCGTGAAGGTTGGCGTGATCACCTTCCCTGGCACGCTCGATGACGTGGACGTGGCACGTGCGGTGCGCTACTCCGGCGCCGAGGCGGTGGCACTGTGGCACGGAGACGCTGACCTGCGCGGCGTGGACGCCGTGGTGGTGCCAGGCGGCTTCTCCTACGGTGACTACCTGCGTTGCGGCGCTATCGCCCGGTTTGCTCCCGTGATGGGACCGGTGATCGAGTCGGCTGGCAAGGGGATGCCCGTGCTGGGGATCTGCAACGGATTCCAGGTGCTGTGTGAGGCGGGCCTGCTCCCCGGTGCGCTGATCCGCAACGCCGGGCTGCACTATGTCTGCCGCGACCAGTGGCTGCGGGTGGAGAGCAACGCGACCGCGTGGAGTACCCGCTACGACGCCGGTGCCGAAGTGCTGATACCGGTCAAGCACGGCGAGGGCAACTATGCCGCCGAGCGGTCAACACTCGACGAGCTGGAGGCGGAAGGCCGCGTGGTGTTCCGCTATGCAGGCGGTAGCCCCAACGGCTCGGCACGGGATATCGCTGGCATCGCCGACGCTCGCGGCAGGGTTGTCGGGCTGATGCCACACCCTGAGCACGCCGTCGACGCGCTGACCGGCCCTAGCGACGACGGGCGCGGAATGTTTCTCTCGCTTCTCGACTCGATGGTGAGCACATGAGCCTCGACACCGTTCACAACGCACAGTCCACTCCGGACTTGACGCAGCCACATCGAGAACTGGGGCTGAAGGACGACGAGTACGCTCGGATCAGGGAAATCCTTGGCCGCAGGCCGACCGAAGCTGAGCTTGCGATGTACTCGGTGATGTGGAGCGAGCACTGCTCGTACAAGTCCTCCAAAGTGCACCTTGACTACTTCGGCGCGACCACGACCGCCGAGATGCGCGAGAAGATGCTGGCGGGCATCGGTGAGAACGCGGGCGTGGTGGACGTCGGCGACGGCTGGGCTGTCACCTTCAAGGTGGAGAGCCACAATCATCCGTCCTATGTGGAGCCATACCAGGGTGCGGCGACCGGTGTCGGCGGAATCGTTCGGGACATCATGGCGATGGGAGCACGCCCGCTCGCGGTCGCCGACTCGCTGCGCTTCGGCCCCGCAGATGCCGATGACACCAAGCGGGTACTGCCGGGCGTAATAGCCGGTGTCGGTGGCTACGGAAACTGCCT
>JBOHEL010000727.1:0-1950 GCA_050700995.1 Sciscionella sp.
GGTTCAGCGCTTCGCGCACCACGGCCGTCATCTGCTGCGCCCCGCCCGGATGCATCATGGAATAGGAGACCCGGCTCATCAGATCCTCGCCGAAGCGGATCTGCGGATTCATGACGCCGCTGGAGGCGAGTACTTCGCCCGACTCCAGATCGCACAGGTGGGCGGCGATGGTCGTGGAGCCGATGTCCACGGCGAGACCGAGCGCCTGCTCGTGAAAGCCGGGCCAGATGCCGACGATCCGCTCGCCGGCATGTACGGCGACCGTCACTTTCCACTCCCCCTTGCGCAGCGCCGACTGCAGCCGCTGCAGCACGTGCAGGTCGCAGCCGAGGCCGCTCAACTGCCATTCGCGCTGCAAGGCTTCCTTCAGCCGGTACAGGTCGCCCGCGGGGTCATGCATGTCCGGCTCGCGCACCTCGACGTAGTACAGCCGTGCCACCGGATCGAGCGTGATGGCGTGCGCCTCGGCTTCTTTGCGGATGACCTGCCGGTGCACCTGGCTGGTCGGCGGCACGTCCACGACCAGGTCGCCCTGGATGCACGACTGACAGGAGAGGCGATGGCCGGCCGGCAGAGGCCGGCGGCGTACGTAGCTCTCTTCGGCCGCGCCCAGCGCCGACAGGTTTTCCAGCCCGGAGGTGACGCCGTGCTTGGCGAACTCGCCCTCCATGACCAACACCTCGCAGCGCCCGCAGATGGCGCGGCCGCCGCAGACGGAGTCAATGTCCACTCCCAGCGAGCGCGCGGCCTGCAGGAGCGGTGTGCCGATCGGGAAGCGTCCGCGCTTTCCCGAGGGAGTGAAAACGACCAGTGCGTCCGGCTCAGCTGACACGGCGGCGATGCCCCCCCTCGCGCCGGCCGCGGACAGCGCCCTCCCCAGGTGCCGCGCCTGCGGCTCCCGGCGCCGTAGGCGCCTCGCGGAACTTCTTGATCCAACGCATGCAGTCCGGATCGTGTCCCATCATGACGTCCGCTCCCATGATCGCCCGTACGATCTCGGTGTGCAGCGGGTTCATGATCGCGGACGTCATGCCCGCGCCCATTGCCGAGATCAGAAACGCCGCGGTGATACCCTCGCGCGCCGGCAGGCCGAAGCTGATGTTGGAGGCACCGCAGGTCGTATTCACCTTGAGCTCCGTCCGCAGGCGCCGCAGCAGGTGCATGACCTGCACTCCCGCCTTGTTGATCGCGCCGATCGGCATCACGAGCGGGTCTACCACCACATCGGATACGGGGATGCCGTGGTCGGCCGCGCGGTGCACGATCTTCTTCGCCACCTCGAAGCGTACGTCCGGGTCCTCGGAGATCCCGGTCTCGTCATTGGAGATCGCGACGACCGCCGCGCCGTACTTCTTCACCAGCGGCAGGACCGATTCCAGACGCTCGTCCTCGCCGGTGACGGAATTGACCAGCGCCTTGCCTTTGTAGACCGCGAGGCCTGCCGCCAGAGCAGCCACGATGGAGGAGTCGATGGAGAGCGGCACGTCAGTCACCGACTGCACGAGCTGCACGGCTTTCGCGAGGATCGCCGGCTCGTCGGCAAGGGGGATTCCGGCGTTCACATCGAGCATTTGCGCGCCGGCGGCCACCTGGGCGCGTGCGTCCGCCTCGACGCGATTGAAGTCGCCGGCCGCCATCTCCGCCGCGAGAATCTTCCGCCCGGTCGGATTGATGCGCTCGCCGATCATGACGAACGGGCGGCCGAAGCCGATCACGACTTCGCGGGTTGCAGAGCTGATGATGGTGTCGGTCATGAAGCGAGCCTGTTGGGGTTGCGTTGCGGGTCGCGGCCGGGATACCACGGGACGCGCCCGCCGAGCACTCCGGAGCGATCGATGATCTCGGGGACGCTGTCTTCCTGGCGATAGGCCATCAGGTGAACGCCGCTCACGCCGGAGATGGAGCGGATCTCCTGGATGATATCGATGCAGAGATTGCGGCCCTCGCGCG
>JBOHEL010000728.1:0-1944 GCA_050700995.1 Sciscionella sp.
GGTTCAGCGCGGTTCGCTCAGCGGTGAGCAGGCCGCGCGTCGGACCCCGCAACACCAGTGCCGGTTGGCCCGGCCGCAACCGGCTGCCGTCGACAGCGCGGTCGAGCAACTCGTAACTCGTACCGAGTACCTCGTCGAACACCGCGAGCGCCGCCGGAACGCCAGCCAGAGTGCCAGGTACCCTGGCGGCGATTTCGGCTACCGACACCGCATCGGCAGGCACGGTAGCCGCTGTCGTGGCGTCGGGGCCATAGCGCAGATCCTCCGCCAGCGCGATCCGCACCACGCGCCGCACCTCGTCATCCTCCAGCCCCGCCATATCTCCTCCTGCTGAAAGTGGCTCTTGTTCCATAGATGCTGGTGAAAGTGGCTCTTGTGTCGCTCATGTACACAAGAGCCACTTTCAGCGGTTTCATGCGGCGGCCTCCACCGGGACGGGGTCGATCAGGATGGGCTGGCCGGAGACGTCAAGGCGCACCCGCTGGGTGTGTCGCCACCGTGCGTCGTCGCGATCCGGGCGGTCGGTGCGCACATGGGCCCCGCGTGACTCCGTGCGCGCGGCCGCGGCCAGCAACAATGTGCGCGCGACGATGGTCAGCGAGCCGTCCTCGATAGTCTGCCGCGTCCGCAACGGGCGGACGATCGCCGAAGCTTCGATCTCCTTGCGCGCCAGCGCAAGCCCGGCAGCGTCCCTGCCGATACCGGCGCAGCGGCTCATCATCTCCTGCAGCACGCCCCGATCCGCGAGACCGGCGGCGGGAAGCTCAGCAGCTTCCGCCGTTCGCGGATCTCCGAGACGTCGGCCTGCCAGGTCCGAGGCGACCGCATCGGCCACTCGACCGCCCACAACCAGGCCCTCCAGCAAACTGTTGGAAGCCAGCCGGTTCGCGCCGTGCAGGCCGGTGCGCGCGACCTCACCGGCCGCGTACAGGCCGGGCACTCCGGTGCGTCCGTCCACTGTGGTCGCTATCCCGCCGCAACTGAAGTGCGCCGCGGGTGCGACCGGTATCGGCTCACGGGCCGGATCGACACCGGCGGCCGTGCACGCGGCGTGCACCGTAGGGAAGCGGCTGCCGAACCCCGAGATCATGGTGGCGTCGAGCAGCACGTGATCGGCCCCGGTCTCGGCCATCCGGCGGGTCGCCGCGAGCGAGACCACATCTCTTGGGGCCAGGTCGGCCAGCGGATGTACCCCTGCCATCACCCTGCCGCCCGCGGTGTCGAGCAGTACCGCGCCCTCCCCCCGTACCGCCTCGGTGACCAGCGGCCTGCTGCCGGTCTCGCCAGCTGCGAACAGCACCGTGGGGTGGAACTGCACGAACTCCAGGTCCGCGACGACCGCCCCGGCCCGCAATCCGAGCGCAACGCCATCGGCGGTCGCGACACCGGGGTTGGTGGTCGCGCGGTACAGCTGGCCTGCACCGCCGGTCGCCAGCAGCACCGCAGGCGCCCGCAGCATTCCGACGACACCTTCCGGATCCAGTACCAGTACCCCGCCGATCGCGCCGGAAGCGGTATGCACGATCTCCCCCGCGACATGGCGCTCCAGGACCGGCAGCGAGCCGTCAAGGACGGTGGCAAGCAGAGCGCGCTCGACCTCCGCTCCGGTGGCATCCCCGCCGGCGTGTATCACCCGGTAGGCACTGTGACCACCCTCCCGTGTGCGGGCCAGCCCGCCACCCGCCGCCGGGTCGAACACCGCGCCCCGCTCCCGCAGCAGGCGCACCGCGCGCGGCCCGTCCGAGATCACCGCCTCGACGGCCGCGGGATCACACAGGCCGGCGCCTGCCGCCAGGGTGTCCTCCACGTGCCTTGCCGGTGAGTCGGTGTCGGCGACACCATCGATGCACTGGCCGAGCACCACCGCGATGCCGCCCTGTGCCCACCGGGTGCTGCCCTCAGCTGCGCCTTCTTTCGTGATCACCAGTACCCGCAGGCCCAGCT
>JBOHEL010000729.1:0-1934 GCA_050700995.1 Sciscionella sp.
TGAGGCCCCGTTTCTGTGCGACCCGAACGCCCGGTTGGTCAAGCGTGCCGCGCGCGGAGCGGGTCATCGCCCGCACGTCGAGCTGCTCCACTCGAAGGGTGTCGAACCGGCGCGCCAGATCGGTTGTAGTCTTTTCCACCCAGTCGCGTCGCCGGTCCGCTTCGCGCGCTTTGAGTCTGGCGATCGCCAGCTTGGTGCGCTCTCGGCGGTTGGAGCCGCGCTTGGCTCGTGCGAGGTGTTGCTGCAGCCGGCGCAGCCGGGTCTGCTGACCAGGGGTGAGGCCCGGGGTGTGCAGCAGCTCTCCGGTGGAAAGTGCCGCCGACACCGCCACACCGGGGTCGACGCCGATCACGCTGCCATTCCCCGGTCGCGGGATCGGGTCGGGGATGTGTGCGAAGGCGACGTGCCAGCGCCCGGCCCGATCACAAGTGATGCGGTAGGACTTGACGTCGTCGGGCACGGCCCGTGTCCAGCGGAATCGGACCCATCCGACCTTGGGCACCCGCACCCGGCCGGAGTGGCGGTTCAGTTTCTCGATGTGGCGCGTTTTCACCCCGACCTGGCGGAAGCCTTCATGCACGTCGGCCTTGCGCCACGAGGGGCGCCGATGGGTGCCGGCGAAAAAGCTTTGCATGGCCTGTGCGAAGTCCCTCAGCGCCTGCTGCTGAACTGTCTGCGACCCGGCCGCCAGCCAGTCGTATTCGGCGCGGGCCTCGGTCAACTGTGCCGACTGCTCGTTGTATCCAGGGGCGTGACGTCCTGGCTGCCAAAACTGCTGCTGCTCCACGGCCAGGTTCCACACGAACCGCGCATGCCGGCAATGCTCCAACAACACCACCTGCTGAGCGCGTGTTGGCAGCAACCGGAACCGAGACATACCCGCAATGTAGCGACCGCCACTGACACCAATGGGAATCGCACGCCAGCGTATGTCGGTATCGGCTTTCCTCCCCGGTATAAGTGCCCGGGTATCCCGCCGAAGGAGTTCAGATGACCGAAGCCCGCGTTCCGCGCCTGCCTGTCGATGAGGCCAAGGCCGCCGCCGACGAAGCCGGCGTGCCCAATTACATGGCCGAGCTCGCCATCTTCCAGGTGCTGTTGAACCACCCCCGGCTGGCCTGCGCACTCAACGATCTGCTCGCCACCATGCTGTGGCACGGTGCCCTCGACCCGCGGCTACGCGAGCTGGTGATCATGCGCATCGGCTGGCTCACCGCGTCGGATTACGAATGGACCCAGCATTGGCGGGTCGCGCAGGGCCTCGGTGTGTCAGCCGATGATCTGCTCGGCGTGCGCGATTGGCACGCCTACGACGGATTCGGCCCCGCGGAGCAGGCGGTGCTTGCGGCCACCGACGACGTCATGCGCGATGGCGCGGTAAGCGCCGAAAGCTGGGCGGCGTGCGCACGTGAATTCAGCGACCGGGCCGTGCTCGTGGAACTCGTCACCGCGATCGGGGCGTGGCGAATGATCGCGTCGATCCTGCACAGCCTGCAAGTCCCATTGGAGGACGGCGTCGAAAGCTGGCCGCCCGATGGCCGGCGGCCGGGGTGAGCTGGTGAGCGACTTGCGTGCCGCCACTGCGAATCTCACGCGATTTTCGCCTCGGTACATGCTCGACGCCCTGGTTGCACGCTCAATGTCGCTAATCGGACTTACGCGCTGACCTGTACGCCGAATAGGCACACAATGAAACCTATGGTGACAAAGGATTCGCGTATTGCGGTGCGCCTGACCTCAGAGCAGGACGCGCTCATTCGTCGTGCCGCCGAGGCGGAGGGTACGGACCTCACCAACTTCACGGTGACCGCGACACTCGCGCACGCCCGAGACGTCCTCGCCGATCGACGGCTGTTTGCACTCGACGGCGCGTGGACGGAGTTCTTGGCAGTGCTGGACCGGCCAGTGTCGCATAAGCCGCGACTGGCGAAGCT
>JBOHEL010000730.1:0-1931 GCA_050700995.1 Sciscionella sp.
GGGATATCTGCGGCGTGTCATCAACCACTGGAGCGAATCCTCCCGGTGCCGTCGCAGTGGGTACCTACTGGGAGGATGACCACATGCTGCGCGTGGGATTGACCGGAGGGATCGGTTCCGGAAAGTCGACCGTCGCCGGAAGGCTGGCCGAACATGGTGCCGTCGTGATTGACGCCGACGCGATAGCCCGGGAGATCGTCGAACCGGGCACCGAGGGCCTGTCAGCACTGGTGGCTGAGTTTGGAACGGGCGTGCTCGCCGACGGCAGCCTCGACCGTCCTGGGCTGGCTAGGCTGGCGTTCGCCGACGAACAGTCGCGGCAGCGGCTGAACGCGATCACGCACCCCAGGATCGGAGCCCGTACGGCCGAGTTGATGGCGCGGGCCGCGCCGGAGGCGATCGTCGTGCACGACATCCCCTTGCTGGTCGAGGGCGGTCTAACCGCCATTTACCACCTCGTGGCGGTGGTGGACGCCCCGGTGGCCAGCAGGGTCAGCAGGCTGGGGCGCCGTGGCCTCGACGAGGCCGACGCACGCGCCCGCATCGGTGCGCAGGCCACCGAGGCGCAGCGCAGGGAAGCCGCCGACGTCTGGCTGGACAATGCCGAGACTCCCGACGTGCTGCTGGCAGAGGTGGACAAGCTGTGGTCGGACCGGCTGGTGCCGTTCGAGGCGCATCTGCGGCTACGGATGCCCCGGCCACCGGCACCAGCAAGGATCGCGGAATACGACCCGACCTGGCCGACGCAGGCCGAGCGGATCATGGCGCGGGTGAGGCCCGCCGCGGCGGGCAAGGCGATCCGGCTCGACCACATCGGTTCCACCGCGGTGCCAAGCCTCGCCGCGAAGGACGTGATCGACCTGCAGCTCACCGTCGCCAGCCTGCAGGTTGCCGACAGTCTCGCGGTGCCGCTCGCGGATGCGGGTTTCCCGAGGATCGAGCGGATCGATCGCGACGACCCGCAACCGATCGATCCCGACCCCGAACACTGGCGCAAGCGGTTACATGTGAGCGCTGACCCTGGCCGGGCGGTCAACCTGCACCTGCGGGTGGCGGACTGGCCTGCGCAGCGGTTGGCGCTGCTGTTCCGTGACTGGCTGCGGGCGCACGGCGAGGCGCGGCAGGAGTACCAGCAGCTGAAGCGAGCGTTGGCTGCGACCCACGCGGCCGACGACAGCGTCGAGGGTTATGCGGTGGGCAAGCAGCCGTGGATCAATGCGGCACTGGTGCGTGCCGAGGAATGGGCCCGCCGAGCGGGCTCCTAGCGCGGCGGCCAACTGTCCACGATGCCCTGGCGGGCAAGCCAGATGTCCACATCGTGATCGCAGGAGCACAATTCTTCCAGCGCCTGATGCACGGTCTGCAGGGCGAGGTCCGCGTCCGGTGGCGTGATCACACCCCCGGCGACAGCCGACGCGAACTCCTCCGAGCGCGCGAACCTCGGCGTGCGGTTGCCGGCGATCTCCAAGCCGAGCAGCAGATCGGTGGTCTGCCACGAACGGGTGTCTCGCTGCACCTTGACGGCGGTCAGCACGGTGGGGAGCGGCTTTGAGTGCCGCGACCGTGCGCGCTGCAACGTCAGGCGCAGTCCGGAATCGGCCAGCAGCCAGGTTGCCTCGGACTCTACGAACGGGTGCTCCGGCGTGGTGCAATCAGTTCTCAGGCCCCATCGCTCCACAGAGCACAGCGTCAACGGTGTGGTACCGCCGGAGGAATAAGTCCGTTCCGCCGTGAATGTGTTGACGATGTCGGTGAGCTGAGCTGTGATGGCCGTCCGCACGGCCAAGACGTTAGCGGTAGCGAGTGTGGAAGATCTTGCCCGGGGTGCCTTGAACAGCACATGACACCATGCCGTAATGTCGCGGAACCCGTTACGTGACAGTAAGTTACGGCAGATAGTGGTTGACGCGACCGCCTATTTGCGCTACGTC
>JBOHEL010000731.1:0-1908 GCA_050700995.1 Sciscionella sp.
GTGGCGGAATGGCAGACGCGCACGGTTCAGGTCCGTGTGTCCGAAAGGACGTGGGGGTTCAACTCCCCCCTCGCCCACTGTGTTCGCTGGTGCGGCGCACCATCTTCCCCCCGCCGGGGGTCGTTCGCTTGGACACTAGTGGCGGAAGGTTACGGTGTCCCGTTTCAGCCGCGCGAACACGCGGGTGCGGAGTAGTTCGTACTGCTCGCGGCAGCGGCGGGGACCATCCGGCGGGCGGGGCACCACGTGACCGCCGACGACCTCCTCGCCGATCTGAAACTGCTCGCGAGTGAGATCAATCTCGGCTCCGCCTGGCAGCCGGTTCCAGTAGTGAACACCATGCCGCACACCGTCGCGGAGAACCTCGCCGAGTACCAACTCGCCGCCCAGGAGGTCCTGCAGCACCAGGGAGGTGACCCCACACTGGCCGCGCGCGGGATTCCGCGCCGACCAGTCGCCGCGATCGGCGGGATCGCAGGTGTCCTCGCCCCAACTGGCGCGCAGCGGCGGGTAGATCGTTGTTGGCGTGGCTGCCGGCGTGATCGCGGTCATAGCGGCATCTTCCCCGACGGCACCGACAATTTTCCCGAGGGATCTTCGGTGTCCCGCCATTCGGAGGTACATCACCCAAATGGCCGCACCGTCGGGCTGAAGTCCCGATGCCGCCCGTCGACCGGTCACCGAACGCTCGCGGCCGTCGATCGCAATAGCAACAACAGGTGGGTCACAGCGCCACCAGCGGCTGGTAGGCAGGCCATGAGCACTTAATTCCCGCGTGTCTTAAACAGTGGCGCGCATGTCGAGGAGGCGGAGTTCGTGGGCGAGATGCAGCGTGCCGGGTCACGCGGCTTGGGGGCCGCACATGACGAGCGGGCGTCGGACGGGTCAGCGCGGGGTGGCGCGGCACGCGGTATCGAGGTGCGCCCGGTGCGTGCGTCGCAACACATGGAGCCGGCCGCACCGGTCATGCCTGCTCCTGTTGAGTTGCCCGCGGCCGTCGATCGGCTGGCGGCATCGGCGGTGAACAAGCTGGGATGGCAGGGCGTCGTGCTGCCGGAGATGACCATGCTCGGTCGCCGCGTCGTGGTAGTGGCGCGGTTGCGCACTGTCGCACACGCCGAGCGGCTTTGCTTCGGCGCTGAGCCCGTCGTTGACCGCACCACCGTGTCCACCTGGGTGTGGCCGGAGTTCGCCGCGTCGGCGCCGCCGCAAGCCGTGGACATCGTCGGCGTGCTGGGTGTCGCCAGGCACTGGCGGACCGCGCTCGCCTCGGCCGCACCGTTCGCCCGGTTCTGCGACGCGGGGATCGTCCTGCCGTGGTCGGTAGCTATGACACAGGATTACCTTTCGCAATGTTTGCCGAGGGCGCGCGGATACGGTGTGTCCGTGCTCACCGCGGATCCGGACGGCGCGGCGAATCTCGACCAGCCCGCCAAGCGGGAGCCGGTTGAGCAGGAACAGGGCGCGCTGCTGAGGTGGATCTCCGAACTCGTATACCAGCGCGTGCTCGACACGGTGAAGTGACAGCGTGCGGGTGGTGATTGCCGGCGGCCATGGCAAGATCGCGCTGTTGCTGAGTTCCATGCTTGCCAGCCGTGGTGACACCCCGTGCGGTTTGATCCGCAACACCGCACACGCTGACGACCTGCGCACAGCGGGTGCGGAATCCCCTGTGTTGGATCTGGAACGCGCGGATGTCGACGATGTGGCGCGATGTCTTGACGGCGCGGATGCGGTGGTGTTCGCTGCAGGAGCCGGCACAGGTAGTAGTGCCGAGCGAAAAGACACTGTGGATCGCGGCGCCGCCGTGCTGCTCGCCGATGCCGCGGGCCGTGCAGGTGTGCGCCGTTTCCTGCAGATCAGCGCGATGGGATTGGATCGCGCCACGACCCGACGGTAGGCGAAGTG
>JBOHEL010000732.1:0-1907 GCA_050700995.1 Sciscionella sp.
GCACACCGCGAACTCCGGTCGCTGCCGTGCCTCAACGCCGAGTCCCGCCAGCTCATCGCCTGCCAGCACCCGGCGCGTGCGGTACGGCAACCAGCGCGTCGTGCATTCCGGACCGCGCAGCACCACGACCGGCCCGTCCTGCTCACGCGACCATTCGTTGTCATCGATCTCGATCCGCACCAGCCCTGGCAGCGCCAGCAGCAGGTCGGCCGCCTGTCGCCGCGCGTCGGCGAGCACCGTGGCCGCGTCCACACCGGCGCGCAAGGGCAACCGGACCTCGGTACTGAACCCGGCGGGCGGCGATGCCACCGCCTGCCACGGCAGGCGCAGTACCGGCACCTCACCGAAGCGCCGCTCCAACTCCTCGCGCAGGCTCGGGATCCCGGCGACCGCCTGCCTGGTGGCCTTTGCGGAGAAACCCACCGCGCCGGTGGTGGAAAGTATCGCGGGCTCATCACTGAGGGCGAGCACGGCGGAGAACCCCACGCCGAAACGGCCGACCGCGACACCTTCCCGTTTCGCTGAAGCCCGCAGCGAAGCGAGCGCGGCCACCCCGTCGGAGTCGAGCGCGGCGCCGGTGTTCGCCACCCGCAACTCGCCGCCGGAGACAGCCACCCGCAGCGACCCCTTGATACCGACGGCGATCGCGGCATCCGACGCATTGGCTGCCAGTTCCACCAGCCACCGGTCGCGGTAACCACCGAGCCGGAGATCCTCCTCAGCGTTCGCGTCCTCCCGGAAGCGTGCGGGCGACGCCCGCCAAGCATCAAGCACGCGGCTGCGCAGCGCGGACGTGCCGAAGGGATCGCTCACTGCGCCGAGGAGTCCAGGCCGGTGTCGTCATAGGCGAGTCCGGTCACCGGGATCGCGGGGCGCGCATCCACCTGAGCCTCGGAATGCGCGCCGCAGCCGTACTCAGCATGCACGACCCGGCCGTCCGCTGGCGAGATCTCGTTGCCGCAGGTACCGAACGCCGCCCGCAGGGAACCGGCGAGAGGGAGGTAGAAGCCGCAGGTACCGCAGGCCGCGGGAGCCCCGCGGGCCATATCGCTGCGCGGACCGAACTCTCCGCCACGCCACCTGTCCGCAGCCTCGGTCCGGCCGTACCTGGAAAGCACCCGCACCCTGCCGAGTCCGATGTCCGTGGCGAGCTCATCGACGGCGGGGTCGCCGGACTCCAGGTAACCGGGGACCAGCCGGGCGTCGTCGGGCTGTGTCGGCATCAGGTCGCCCGCGCCGAGGTCACCGGCCCGCACCCGCTCCGACCACGGCACCCACGCCGGGCCGGTGAGCGCGTCAGGGCCAGGAAGCAGCACAACCTCACTGATAGTGACGGGTCCCTCACCACCGGCGTTGGCGACGGTGACCGACCAGCGCCAGCCTCGGTAGCCAGCCAGATTCGCGACGAACAGGTGGGTCGCGGCGCCCGGCTCGGGCTGCGCCTCGACATACTCGCCGACGTTGTCCTCGCCCGCTTCCTGCTGCACCACCTGCCTGGCGAGTTCGGCCGCCTCGACCAGCCGAGGGTCGAGGATAGCGGGCTCAACCTCACCTTGTGGGATGTCGCCACCGGACGGACCTGGCACGGACACGGAGCTCGCGGGTATCACAGTGCCTGATTGTGCCGCACTACTCCTGGCCGTGGAGGAGCACCCGTCCGAGTATCGGATGTGTGCCGACGGTGCTAGGTGCGCAAGAATGGTGCTGTGATGCGTTCGGGGTCAGGCAACCGGTTCCAGGGCGGCCACCGTGGCCGCGCTGGCTGGGGTGCCGGGAGCCGCCGGGGCCCCGCGCCGGGTACACCTCGCGCAGCGCCGCCGCACATGGCGCCCGTCGATCCGCCTACCGAGGACATTCCCGTCCCACCCCGCGAGCAGCGGCCACCGCCGTACCAGCGGCCACAGCAG
>JBOHEL010000733.1:0-1889 GCA_050700995.1 Sciscionella sp.
TACCTGAGTTGGGTCAAACGCGTTAGTGCGTGTGGCCGGGCTGGTTGAGCGCGTCCAGGATCTCTTGATGGCGGGACGCGATTTCGGGGTTGAACGTCTGCCGGGTGCCGTTGATCGCGATGGTCGCGCTGCGCAGCGGCCGGAGTTGCCGCACGAGGTTGCCGATCGCCAGCCCGGTGCGGTTTTGAGCCTCACGCGCGACGGCCAGCGCAGTGAACACGACGGTGAGGTGGGCCTCGATCGCGTCGCGGGTGTGGTGGAAGATCGGCCGTGCGCGGAGGTCGGTCTTGGACATCCGGAAGGACTGCTCGACGTGCCACAAGTCGTGGTACTTCGCGATCACCTCAGCGGCCGGCATCGTCGCGGCCTCGATGTTGGTGACGTAGCCCTTCAGCCCGATCAGCTTGCGGGCCCGGGCCAGACTGGCTTCGTCCAGGGCGCGTTTGCCGTTGGTGGTCTTGACGAACCGTGTGGCCTTGGCCTTCTTCTGACCCGAGATGACGTCCTTGGCCCGGTTCTCCTGGATGGTGAGCGTCTTGTTGTCCCGCGCTGCGCGTTTGGCCGAGTAGGCCCACACCGCCCGCCACGACGCCGGATGCTGGCCGGCGTCCCAGACCGGCTCGGTCTTCTTCGCGATGTCGTTCTCGATCGTGCGGGAGTGCTTGGGGGTGATGGTGTCGATGATCTGGCCGTCGGTGAAGGCATCCCCGTGCCAGCGGAAGTGGGAGGCCAGGTCGATGGGCGCCTTGGTGGCCCGCGATCCGACGATGAACCTGAGCTGGGCCTCATCGAGCGCGGTCAGGTTCTTCGCCGAGAGCATCCCGGCATCAGCCACGATGACCATGTCCGCGATGCCGTGGCGTGTGGCGAACTGCTGCACGATCGGGACGATGGTCAAGGTCTCTGCTTTGTCGCCCTCGAAGCAGCCGATCTCTAGAGGGAATCCGTGCCGGTCGACCAGCAGCCCGACCACGATCTGGGGATCGACCCGGCGTTCCTTGGAGAAGCCGACCTTGCGCAGCGCGTCCTCGTTCTCGGCCTCGAAGTAGAGGGTGGTGACGTCGTATAGGCATAGCGACACATCCCCCCTGGCCACGGCGTGGGCGAAGCACTTGGACGCGACCTCGTCGCGGTACTTGGCGCTCTTGACCCGACGCAGGATGCGCTTCATCGTCGAGTACGAAGCCGGCGTGACGCCAAGATCGGTCAGCACCCGGGCACTGTCCAGCAGCGAGGTCGGCTCCACGATTCGTGCCACCACCAGGTCGCGGAACGTCTCATCACCGAGCACATCGAACTCCAGGCCGTCGTAGACCGCCGCGAGCGCCTCGTAGAGCAGCCGTGACCCAGTCGCCACCACCCGCCCGGGCCGGTCACGACCGCCACGTCCGGCCCGACCGCGGGACTGCTGCTCGGGAACCTCGAACAGGCCCGGTTCGTCGGGCTCGGGCGCCAGGCAGGCAACCGTCGGCGTCGGCTCGACGCCGAGCTCCAGCATCGACTGCGCGGGATCGGCCAACAGCGCACCGGCCTGCTCCAACAACACCCCGAGTTCGGCCTCGGTGTGCGCCGACCCGAGGTGCTTCACGATCCGCTGCCGCCCACCGCCGGCGTACTCCGCGATCTGCACCGCCGTCGCCCCCGACGCCGTGCGGACCCGCCGGATGAACGCCATCTCGCGACCCTAAACCGGCACTCGTTAGTGCGTGAAAACGCACCAAACCCCACGCATCGCCGCAGGTCACAGGCCTACGGCCGAACAGAACCTCACCGCGTGACCCAACTCAGGCGAGGGCATGCGTGCCTTCCTCGACAAGCGCCGCCCGACCTTCCGCGGCCGTTGAATTGGGGAAAATTCCCCGTCGAGATGGGTGATATGACCCGTCGAG
>JBOHEL010000734.1:0-1888 GCA_050700995.1 Sciscionella sp.
ACCGTACGACGCGGCGCTGGTGCGTCCGGTGGTGCCGGATCGGCTGATCGCTGATGATGTCGAGCTCGACCTCGGCGGTCGGCGGGTGCTGCTGACCCATCCCCGGCGGGGGCACACCGACCATGACGTCGCGGTGTGGTCGCCTGATACCGGTGTGCTGTTCGCCGGAGATCTCGTCGAGCAGGGTGCCGATCCCGACTTCACCGACGCCTTCCCGCTCGATTGGCCTACCGCGGTGACCGAACTCCTCGGGATGACGCCGCGCACGGTAGTCCCTGGGCACGGCGACCCGGTAGCCGCCGAGTTCGTCGCCGCCCAACGTGACGACCTCAGCGCCCTAGCCGACTTGTGCCGTGCCGTCCTGGCCGCGGAACTAGACCGCGACGCCGCAGTGTCGCTCTCCCCCTTTGCCCCGCCGACTACCTTCGCCGCCCTAGCCAAGCTCCGCTGACCCGAAATGGAGTAGGGCCGAGGCTGCGCGGTGTCAGGTCGGCGAGCTGGTCATATCTGGTTCTCGTGTCGTTTACCCGATTATCTTCGGTGGCAACGATCCTCAATCGAGCGATCCACTGCGCTGGGACCGTAACCTCGCTCAGGTAACGGCGACGTTATGGGATTCATGATCGTTTGACTCGCGGACGAGCACGAAGTCGAATCGGCAAGTGTATCCGTGGTTGTCGGTGTCAGTTGCCTTCCGGAGTTCCGTGACTAGCGAGGGTTTGGCGGCGCCGACCACATCGTGGTCCAGCCAGGGATCTCCGGCGAAGTAGACCTGGGTGGTAAGTTCGCGGTGGTTCGGGGCGTGGACTTTGAAGTGGATATGGGCGGGGCGATGCGGCTCTTGTCCCAGGAGGTCGAGGACCCGGCTGGCGTGCGGATGCTGGGGAATGTCGTAGGGCGCGGGAACAACGGTAGTAAAGGCGAAATTCCCGTCCGCGTCGCACCGAATGCGGCCGCGAAGGTTCCACTCCGGTAGGTCCGGAGCAAACCGCGAGTACAACCCGGCGCCGTTGGCCTGCCAGATGTCGATCACAGTGGACGGGAGCGCGGCGCGCGCGGTGGAGCGGACGGCGCCGGTGAACAGTAGGCGGTCGCCGGGCTCCTCCGGGCGCATGGGAAGGACCGGTGTTCCACCATCGGCGTACAGCAGCGGAGCGCCGGCGACGTAAAACGGTCCTTCCACATTGGTGTCTGTGCCCTCCGAGCCGAGTTGCGCCACCCCATCGACAACCGCCTCGAACAGGACATCAGACAGCAACGGAAGCTCGCCTCGCTCAACTGTTTCAACCAGGAAGCGAAGCGCCGAGCGATATTCCGCGGACGTCACACGATGGCGTCGGATGACCTCCCGCAAGCCCGTGATGATCTCCTCAACGACCGCTGCTGTCCTGGTGTCGTCCATGGCCCTGCTCCTTCGCTCCTTCGCTCTTTCGCCAGCTCTGTGAACGGCCGCGCGATTCACTCCGTAACGGGTGTGTGCGTGCTGCTGAGGCTGTGATGATCGTCACCCAGCGAGGGCCGCCGCTGAACGTACCCATTGGGCGCCGAACCTTGCAAGCGCTGACAGTAAGATAAAACTGCTTATGCAGCTAGCTTGCCAACCCATTTGCCTCAGCGCGGAGGACCAGTTAGGGGGTAACGGGAGTCAATTGGGTCACTGATCGCGCACCGGCCGTGTTACCCTCATCTGTAGCCGCCCAATCACGGCAGGTCCACGTACTAGGTCAGGAGATGTCGGGCTTCTTAGGCATCACGCCGCTGACCTGCAACAACAGGATCCATGTACCTGGTCAGGCCGTCATCAGGCCGTCATCAGGCCGTCTCAGGACACGAGGCCACCTTCTCGGGCCGACGAGGCTTGAAGAGGCTGCCCGCCGCTCGCCGGGCT
>JBOHEL010000735.1:0-1885 GCA_050700995.1 Sciscionella sp.
GCCATGACAGACAGCCCACGCCTAAAACGAGCTCAAACTCCTCACTGTGGTCTGTGGACCTGAGGTGCACCTCAAAGAGTTCTTTGTAGATATCGCGCGCGACGGCGTCACGACGTTCACGCTCCGCCCACAGCTTCCAATCGCTGAGCCAGTCCGCAAACGCTGCCTCGACCTCAGGAACGTCGGCAAGCTCCACCCGGCTGCGCGTTCCGCCGGCACCCTGCAACCCGGCGGCCTCACCATCAGTTGTCTCAAAAGGGGCGTCGTAAATCGCTTCTCGAATCGACGGTTCTTGGTCCGAATTGTCGAGCGGGCCGTCGATCCAGGATTTCAGCTGATCCGGAACGACCGGCGGATCCAACTTCGGCACGCGGTCGACAGCGAGAAGGGGTGCATCTGCGTCGAGCCCCGCGAGCCGGTGCGCAGAGTGCACCGCCGGATGTTCGGGCAGGTCGCTGAACCACATCACCTCCTCGAACTTGTCGGCAGTCCTGACCGGCTTGACGAGCAGCTCCTGTGTACGTCCGAGGAAGGTGAAGAGGTTGACGGCCTTGCGGACCAAACTGACCTGCTCGTTCTGCTCGTCGCCCACGATGGGTTGCTCCTTCTCATACTGGTGACGGTCCACAAAAGTGGACCGTCAGCCAGGATCGTAGCCGTACTTCCATATCGTTTGTCCGGAATTATGGAGGTTGGGTCCGACACCACGCGCCGGCCTGGGTCTTAACGTGCTCCGAATACGCTTAAAGCGCTCCCAATTCCCGCTACCCGACGAACCGGGATTGACAGATACCTTCGTTATTGCGAATATATCTGTTATGGAATTCGTTGCGGTGACGGATGCCGCGCGGCGGCTTGGCGTGACAACGCGGCAGGTTCAATACCTCGTGGCGTGTGGCGATCTACGCCTTGTGGCGCGCGGCCTGATCGACCGAGCTTCGCTGGATCGGCATATCGCCACTCGGCAAGGGTCTCGGCGTCGTGCGTGGTCGGAAAACACCGCGTGGGCTGCTGCGGCGATCCTGTCAGATGTGCCCGCGACCTGGCTTGGCCCGACACAACGCTCGAGATTGAAAGGCACCCTGCGGCGGCTGACCGGGATCGAACTCGTCAGCCGAACCCGCGGTCGCGCAAAGGTGCACCGGTACCAAGGCCATTCGCGGGCAGCTGAACGACTCCGACACGAATTGTTCGATACCTCCGGTGCAGCCGCTGCGCTCGGGTTGATCGAGGCCCGGGACCGTGTGGACGGCTACGTCGCTGCCCACGACCTCAACACGATCGTCGCCCGTCATGCGCTCATCGATGATCCCGGCGGACCCTACACTTTGCGGGCGACCACCATGGATTTGGCGACTGTGCGTGCTCTGGCCGAGAACGCGCCGGCACTCGCAGCGCTCGATCTCGCGGAATCGCTTGACATCCGGGAGCGCCAGACTGGCCTGAATTTCCTCGACGACAGGTTGAAGCGGCTCAATGCGTGAACGGCCCACGATCGACGTCGTCGCAGCACCAGGCGGTTGGCCAAAACCGTGGCCGAACGTCGCCGAACTCGCGGATCACCTGGTGGTCTCGGTCGGTGGCCGGCGTATGGGCCCGCATCGGATTCGTCACCTGCAGGCCGCGGCGCCGCGGTCGTATCGGCCGTTGAGCAGTGCGGACACCGTCGACGGCTGCCACGGGCGGCCTTTCGGGGTGCGCTGGCCCGTCGAGTTCAGCACCCGCGCCGTGGCCACTTGCGTGACCCCGCAGCCGTGTACGAGCCAACGGACGTAGCGCTTCAGCACCGGCTGGCGCTGCGCCCACGGCGTCGTCGGCGCCGGAAGCGTCGGTGGCGAAACGCTTCCGGTGTTTGGACCACTCTCGGTGCCGGAGCCCGCAGGAA
>JBOHEL010000736.1:0-1877 GCA_050700995.1 Sciscionella sp.
CCACGCTGCTGGTGTGCGTGCTCTCGGCTGTGGTGACGGTGCCGACGGCATTGCTGTTCGGGCGCGCGGTCGCCAAGCGCAGCGTGTGGGAGCGGCAGGCCAGGGAAGGGGAGCGGGCGGCGGAGGCGGCACGCCGGGAACTGGTCACGTGGGTCAGCCACGACCTGCGCAGCCCGCTGGCCGGGATCCGGGCAATGGCGGAGGCACTGGCCGACGGCGTGGTGTCCGCCCCGAGCGAGGTCGCTTCCTACGCCGCGCGGATTGGCACCGAGAGCACCAGGCTGACGGGGATGGTTGACGACCTCTTCGAGCTGTCGAAGATCACCTCGGGCACCTTGCGACTGACCATGTCCTCGGTGCCGCTAGCCGATGTCATTAGCGATGTGATCGGAGCGCAGGCGCCAGTCGCCAAGCACAAGGGCATCCGACTGGTCGCCGACGCCGATGACTGGCCGGTGGTACTCGGCAGCGACCCTGAGCTCGCCAGAATCGTCCGCAACCTGCTGTCGAACGCGGTGCGGCATACCCCGGCCGACGGCACTGTCGCGGTCGGCGTCGGGGTCGAAGGCCACGATGCGGTGCTGCACGTCGACGACACCTGCGGCGGCATCCCGGAACCGGAACTGCCAAGAGTCTTCGAGGTGGCGTTCCGTGGCACCGCCGCGAGGACACCGCAACCCGATGCCGCACAACCTGCCGGAGCCGGGCTGGGACTGGCGATCGCCCGCGGGCTGGTTGAGGCTCACCATGGCCGGATCACGGTGGCCAATCACGGCCCCGGTTGCCGGTTTGAGGTGCACATCCCGCTGGCCCGCCCGCTGTGATCAGTGCAGCATGGCGAGTAGTCGCGGCAGTGGCGAGCGGTCAGAAGCGCGGTGGGCGCTTCTGAAGGAATGCCCGCACCCCTTCGGCGTACTCGGCGCTGGCGTGCGACGCGTCGTAGAGCGCCCGCACCTCGGTGTCCTCCTCGTGCTGGCCCTCGGCGATGCGGTTAACGATTGTCTTCGCGCCGCGCACACTCACCTGCGACCTGCCCGCGATCCGCTCGGCTAGTTCGACTGCCCTGGTGTTGACGGCCGCCGCGGTGTGCAGTTCGTTGACCAGCCCGATCCGAAGCGCCGTCTCGGCGTCCAGTATGTCCCCGGTGAACAGGATCTGTTTCGCCCACGCCGGGCCAACCGCGGCGACGAGCTGCTTGGTGGAGGTGAAGTGGTAGACGATGCCGAGCTTGGCAGGGGTGATGCCAAACTTGGCGTCGTCGGCGGCGATCCGGATGTCGCAGGCCAGCGCGATCTCGCAGCCGCCGCCGATGCAGAACCCGTTGATCGCGGCGATGGTAGGCAGGCTGAGCCCGACGATGGATCGTTCGCCTGCGTGCACCGCATCGGAGTACCGCCGCGATCCGTCGGCCCCGGCCCGCAGCGTCGCGAACTCGCTGATGTCAGCCCCTGCGGAGAAGTGCTGCTCTCCCCGGATCACCAGCACCTTTGCCGGGGAAGCCGCCACCTCGGCCATGGCCTTCGGCAGCGCGGACCACATCTCATAGCTGATCGCGTTGCGCTTCGCAGGCCGATCGATGACCAGTGTTGCCAGCGCGCCGTCGATCTCCAGCCGCAAATGCTGCGTCATCCGCCGTTCCCTCTCATCGCCTTGGTTCGCATCGCAGATCATCGCAGGGAATCCCGGCAAAGACGATGTGCGCTGCACCGCACCGATCGGGAGCGGCGAGCTAACCCGCAGGGAACGCGCCGCGATAGAGCCGCGCGAGATCCAACGTGACATCGATATCGGCTACCCGCACCACCTGCGACTCGTCGCCCGTCACGGTCGCCTGCTTGGCGTAGTCCGTGCCGTCCAACTCGAAGCACACGACAGTC
>JBOHEL010000737.1:0-1873 GCA_050700995.1 Sciscionella sp.
GACGCGGGGTGTAGTGCGTGCCGGTGTTCTTGCGCAGTGGAGATTCGGTGACGTACAGCTCGCCGGGGAGCACCGCCACCGGCAGGCCGCGCAGGTCGGTGCGGATCAGCCCGGCGAACGGGAGCAGGCGCTCGGCCAGCGGGTAGTCACCGCGGACCACGGCGAGCAGCTTTTTGCGGGCTTCCTCCTGGTCCGCGCCGGTGAGCGGGGCGAGCTTGCGCGCCAGTGCCGACGCCGAGCCGATCTTCGAGTCCTTGTACTCGTCGGCGATCGCGGCGGCCAGCGCCGGGATGTCGGGGCAGCGGGCGGCGAGGGATTCCAGGTCGCGCAGCGGGACCTCGTCTTCCAGGCCCTGCTTGCCGATCAGGCCGACCACCAGGTCGTCGGCGCGGAAACCATCATAGGACAGCAGGCCCTCGTAGACGTAGCCGATCTGCTCGACGTCCAGCGAGCGGAACGACAGGGTGCGCCGCTCCCTGGACCGGCCGGTGCCGATCTCGACGTACTGCACCGCGCGCTGCATGTGCAGCACGGTCCGGTCGTCGATGTGCAGCGGCAGCCACCCGAACTCGTCCGGGTCGAACAGCGACCCGTCGTGCGCGTGCATCCGCAGCCGGGGGTGCTCCACGCCCCGGTACACCGCGTCGAACAGGGCGAGCAGCCGGTGCCAGGCGGTGTAGGTGTGCTCCAGGTCGTCTTCGCTGCCCTCCAGGGCGCGGTGCTCCAGCTCGGCGCACAACCGGCCCGCCGAGTACGCCTTGGCGTACAGCTCGTTGTCCGACGGCAGCAGGCCGCGCTCCTCGGCGAAGAGCAGGAAGACGACGCGCATCATCACCGACACCGCGCCCCGGTACACCTCGTGCGCGTCGACGTGCGCCACGCCGGGCTCGCCGCTCTCCCGTTGCCGGGTGTCGGCGCGGCCGATCGCGGCCACCAGCAGCTCGACGGCCTGGCGCACCTGCACGCCGAGCGCCTCGGTGATCTCCTCCTGGGAGTCCTTGCTCTTGTTCAGCAGCGCACCGAGCTGCTCCTCGCCGGGCACGCCGAAGAACCGGCGGCGGCACAGCAGCGAGACGAAGGCGCGGGCCACCTCGCGCTCGGCGGCCTCGGGCCAGGCGACGGCGTCGAACACGGCGGTGGTGGTCACTCCCCCGCGCGGCGCCCACACCAGTGCCCACCAGCGGCCGTCGGTGGCCAGGCCGAGTTCGACGTCGTGGTGGCGGCAGAGCTGGGCGAGCCGGTCGACCGGGGTGGCCGCCCACGCCTCGCCCTTGATCCGCGCGGTGGGTTGCGCGCCGGGCTCGCACACCGTGCCGAGCAGCCGGGTGGTGCTGGGTTTGACGTCCTCGCCGGGCTCGACCAGCGCGAACGCCGGCACGATCCGGGTGTCATGCTCCGGGACGTCCATGCTCAGGGCATCGAGATCGGTGGTGTTGTCCGTATGCCAGTGCAGCACGTCGGCCCAGCCGAGCAGGTCGCGTAGGACGTAGTCGATCCAGGTCTGTTGCCCGGCGACGGTGTCGGCCTGCCAGGTGGTGTGTTCCAGGCGCAGCCGTTCCCGGGTCGGCTTGTCCAGAGCGTCCAATGTGGGCCAGGTGGAGCGCAGCACAGGCAGGGGCAGGAAGGGGCCACTCACCTCGATGAGGCTCAGCCAGGTGCGATGCTGCTCGGCACTGTCCGGCGCGTAGGAGCGGCGGGCACGGTACGAACTCATCGGGTGGCCTCCGGCCCTGCCATGGCGACCTCAGGGGCAAGGGCTCTCAAACCGCTCTGACGCTTGCGAGCCCGATGACGATGGCATCGACCCTCACCGGGGTTGGCGCTGTCCCACAGCGGCGAGGTTACGGACGAACTGCCTCGCATACGCGACGTC
>JBOHEL010000738.1:0-1856 GCA_050700995.1 Sciscionella sp.
GCCCCTACCAGCGAATACTCATCGCACTACAGCTCAGGCTGGAGGTACCGTGAGCACTTTCGACGGCTATGTCCCTGCGCCTGTCATCAGATCCGCCATGTGGATGTGCTGGGTGGGTTTGTCGAACCACACGCGCTGCTTCCCGCTGGTGTTGACGGTCAAGCCGAACGACTCCCAACCGGGCCGGCCGATCTCGCGCCACAGCTCGTAAGCCTCCTCGACCGTTGCCCACAGGTCGGGGCTGCTACCGCGCACCACACGTCGGCCGTCTTCGGCGGCGAGTGTCACGTCCGCCCACTGACCGTCGGCGTGCATCGTGGCCGCAACCGGTGTCATTGTCCGCGGATCAAGACGCACCCCGGTCGCCACGTCCGACGGCAAGCGCAGCGCCGCCAGGAACCACACAACCGGGTTGCTCCACCGTGGCTCGTACCGGGCCTGTTGCAAACCTCGGACTATGCGCGCGCGGTGTTGGGCGCGGGGGCTGGCGCTGAGGACGTAGAGACACGAGTGACGCTGCGGCTGGGACGACGCGACGCCCTGGTACGGCGGAAGCCCGCACACCTCGTAGCGCTCATAGGCGAACCAGCGATCCGACAGCGCATCGGTGGTCGCACCGTCATGGCCGACCAGTTACGTCACCTGCTTACTATGGCCGACACATCAACGGTCGACCTGCGCGTTGTACGCATCGGCGAGCACCGGCACTGCCGTACCTCTCCGCAACCCCCGGTTACCCTCCGCACCGGCGTTTCGGCGACAAAACGCCAGCCGGGATCAGGTGCGGCGGCGGCGTAGCACGATAAAGGCGATCAGTGCGGCGAGGACGGCGGCCACCGGGGCTAGCCGCTTCAGCACCGAGCCGCCCGCGAAGGCCGCCAGGTCGATGGGCTCGGCCTCGGGGCGGTCCGGCACCGGAGCCACGGCACGTGGCCGGGGACGCGACTCAGCGTCCGCTGGCGGCGCGGTCGGCGCCTCCTGTGGCGTGTGCGGTGCCGACGGAGGTGCGTCCGGGGCGGGTTCCTCAGTACCGAGCTTGTCGGCGAGACAGGCGACGAAAGCGTTGAGAATCTTCCCGCCCACCTCGGAGATCATGCCCCTGCCGAACTGTGCGGGCCTGCCGGTGACGTTGACGTCGCTGGACGCGGCGCCGTCGGTCTGGTCCCCGTTCGCGGTGAGGGTCACCGTGACGGTCGCCGCGGCGGTGCCGTTACCTCGGGAATCCTTCCCCGAAGCCTTGATCACCACGCGGTGTGCCGCTTCATCTCGCTCCAGGAACTCGCCGGTGCCCTTGTACAGCAACGAGACCGGCCCGAGCTTCACCTTCACGGTGCCTGCGAATTCCGCGCCGTTGACCTCTGTCAGGGTCGCTCCCGGCATGCACGGTGCGACCCGTTCCGGATCGATTACCGCCTGCCACACCACGTCGAGTGGCGCTGGTACGGAAAACTGGTGTTCCAGCTGCACAGGCCGATCTCCTCACTGTTCGCCGTTACTCAGACCCCTGCCGCCGTCGCGACCGCACGCGAGGTGAGCACCTTCGCCAAGTGTGAACGATACTCCGCATCACCGTTGCCATCGGTGCTCGGGCTGGTGCCCTCCACCGCATGCTCGGCGGCCGCGCGGATCGACTCCGTGCTCGCCCGCTGCCCGAGGAGGGCCTGCTCGACGCCGCGAGCCCGTACCGGCACCGACGACATGTTCGTCAGCCCGATCCTGGCTTCGGCGATAGTGCCACCGTCCGTCCGCACGGCCGCTGCGACGGCCACGATCGACCACGCCTGAGCCACCCGGTTGAACTTCTCGTAGTGACCGGCCCAGCCGGTGTACTTCGGGATCCGCACTTCCACCAGCAG
>JBOHEL010000739.1:0-1838 GCA_050700995.1 Sciscionella sp.
CCGTCCGTCGGCCGAGCCACCGATCCCGGCATTGCTCACCAGCGCGTCCAGCCGCGGATTGTCCGCAGCGACGGCGCCGGCAAGGTCGCGGACCTGGTCCAGGTGCGCGAGATCGGCCTGGTACCAGCGCAACCGGTCGCTGCCGGTGGCCTCGGTGATCTCAGCGAGGGTCGCTTTACCGCGGTTGTTATCGCGACCGTGGACGATGACGGTGGCGCCAGCACGGGCAAGCTCGGTGGCCAGCGCCTTACCGAGCCCGTCGGTGGCGCCGGTGACGAGCACGGTCTGATCACGGACAGGACGCATGGGCACGAGCCTTCGTCATCACCAGGCTGCGGTCAATCAACAACGTCGGCGACCAGCGTGAGCTATCGCGACTGTCCGTACTTGCGATAGAACTGCAGTGGCCCGAGGGGAGGTGGTCGATCGCCAACTCCCACCCACCGAAACTATCGTTCGGGAGTACCAGATGAGCACCTCGACCACGCCCTCCGCAGCTCAAGCCTCTCCTGGCGCGGTCCGGATTTTTTCGATCCTGAACGGGCTGACGTTGCTGGGAGTGCTGCTCCAAGCGGTGTGGGCAGGTGAGTTCATCGACCGTCATGGGCGGCACAACTGGGTCACCGTGCACGAGATCGGTGCGTTCGTCGTCGTCGTCCTCGCGCTGGCCACTGCGGTGGCAGCGATCGCACTGCGGCGGGCGAGCTCGGCGCTCACCTTCGGAGCGCTTGGGCTGTTTGTGCTGATAGTCGTCCAGACAGGGCTGGGCGAGGCGATCACTAAGGGAAACGCGAACGAGCTGATCACCGCACACATCCCGATCGCGGTACTGATCTTTGGCTTGGGCGTCTTTCTGTCGGGCGTGGGCGCGCGGCTGCGCCGCAGGTGACCTACTCGGTCACTGGTTCGCTGACCTCCTGGTCAGGAGTCGGCGCGCCGGCGAGGATGAGATAGAGCGAGCGGCGCGCCTCGGCTAGGACCCTTCGTGCAGCCTGTACCTGCTGGGCGTCACCCATCGCAAGTTGACGGATTGGGTACCGAAGCTCCTCCAGGGCGCCTCGAAGGTCGCTGCCGCCACCGCAACGTGCGGTGAACTCGGCGAACGGGTCGGGCATCGGTTCGCCGTGAGCGTGCAGGTATGCCTGACCTGCATCGGTGAGGGTAGCGAGTTTGCGGCCGCCCTGGGCGACGGTGTCGATCAGACCTTCGTCTTGGAGCTGGCTGAGGGTGGGATAGACGGCTCCGGGGCTGGGTCGCCAGGCACCGGAGGTGCGCTCGGCGATGGCTTGCATGAGTTGGTAGCCGTGCATGGGCTCCTCGGCGAGCAGCAGCAGCAGGGCAGTGCGCACGTCGCCGCGTTGCGCTCGCCCGCGTCCTGCACCGTGGGGACGGCCGCCGCGTGTTCTGTGACCGCCTGGCCCGTCAGGCGGTGCGGGGTGGTCGGGGTGGTGACGTCGCCGGCCGTGTGGACGGCCGTCGGCGAGGCGGTCGCCGTACCGATGTGAGTGGTGGTGGTCGGGATACATGCCTTCTCCTCTGAACTTACGCCGCCCCTACTTGGGCGACACGCTCATGATACATCGCGATAGTATCGAGTGCAAGCACTGTCCGCTTCATGCGCGCGAACGGCGATGACCAGCTGGGAAGATCGCTGTTTGTGTGCCATCAGCTACATGCCGTGTCGCGGGCGTCACACAGATCGTGATCTATTTCCGTTGCGGCGGCAGTGAGTGGCCGGACATGGCTAGTCGGCTTCGCGCCGTCACTGCGATAATCCCGGCCGCGTTGTCTTTCAGCGGATGATGACGAAGGGACGATGAGATGCGGCGTGCGCTCGC
>JBOHEL010000740.1:0-1826 GCA_050700995.1 Sciscionella sp.
GAATCGAGCATCCCGAGGAGAACCTCCTCCGCATCCTCTCGCCGGTCGCGTGCCTCCCGGTAGGCGTACGTGTTCAGGGGGTCTGAGCAGGGGTTTCGGGGTGGGGGGCGTAGTTATGTAGCGTGACTGTCGATGATGAGCTTGTCGAGCTGAGGGCGCAGAACGTGCTGTTGCGGGAGGAGAACGCGGCGCTGCGGGGGCGTGTCGTTGAGCAGGGCGCGCGGATCGAGGAGCTGGAGCGACAGGTGAACCGCAGTTCGCGCAACTCGTCGATGTCGCCGTCGTCTGATCCTCCGAAGTCGCGGGCGGAGCGGCGTCGGGAGGCGCGCGCGAAGCTCAAGGAGCTGTCAAAGCGCAAGGCGGGCGGCCAGCCGGGGCATGAGGGCAAGCATCGGCAGATGGCGCCGTCAGAGCGGGTCGCTCGTCGCATCGAGCAGCTGCCGCAGGGGTGCTCGTGCGGGCATCGGTTTGATGGCAGCGAGGAGCGGGTCGAGGATCCCGTGATCCATCAGCAGTGGGAGCTGCCGCCGGTTCGCCCGCTGGTCTTTCAGTACGAGCTGTTGCGGTTGCGCTGCCCGGGCTGCGGGCGTCCGCGGCTGGCTGACCTGCCCGCGGGCGTGTCCTGGTCGGCGTTCGCGGCGCGGCTTGAGGCGCACATCGCCACGCTGGCCGGCGTGTATCGCCTCTCGCGCCGGCAGGTCAGGCAGGTCGTCCAGGAGGTGTTCAACATCCCGATCTCCGTGGGGGCGGTCGACGCCGCGATCATGCGGATGTCTGAGATCCTCAAGGATCCGTGGGAGAAGCTGCGCGAGTACATCGGGCAGGCGCAGCTGGTGCATGCTGACGAGACCAGCTGGCGGCTGTCGGGCGCCCAGCAGTACCTGTGGCTGGCCACCAGCGCGCTGGCTGCCTGCTTTCGGATCGACCCGCATCGCTCCCAGGCGGCGGCCAAAGAGCTGCTGGGCGAGCAGTTCGGCGGGTTCGTGGTCTCAGATCGCTACGTCGGCTACCACTTCCTCGACGTGCTCCAACAGCAATTGTGCTGGTGCCATGTGATTCGTCAGCTAGTCGAGGTCTCCGAGCGCCCGGGCGCCGCCGGCAAGCTCGGCCGCAACGTGGTCAAGGCCGCGCGCGAGGTGATCAAGACCCACCACGCCTACCTCAACGACGGCCACGACCTGGACTGGCTGCGCGAGCAGCTGGCACCGCTGCGCGCACAGATCAAGACGCTGTTGGAGCAGGGCGCCCGCGGCCGCCACCAGCGCACCGCGAACTTCTGCGCCGGGCTGCTTTCAGAGTACGACGCGCTGTGGACCTTCTGCGACGTCGCCGACATGCAGATTCCGCTCACCAACAATGTCGCGGAGAGAGCGATCCGCCACGCCGTGCTGATGCGCCGCGTCCAAGGCGGCACCCAATCAGATCAAGGCAGCCGCTGGGTCGAGCGGATCCTCTCCGTGCGCGAAACGCTGCGCCTACAAGACCGGCCCGTACTCGACTACCTCATCCAAGCCGCGACCGCCGGCCACCACGGCCAAGTTGCACCCTCCATCCTCCCATCCGGACCCTGACCCGCGGGTCACGCCATCAAAGCAGACGGCGACCCCCTGAACGGGTACGCGCGAACTCCGCCACACCACCTCCACCCAGCCGAACACGGCCAAACCAGCTCACCCTCCCGGCGAATCGGTGACTTCAGGCTAAGAGCGCTCCGCACCGGCTCGGAAACAGCCGAATTCCCCTGCTCCTACCAGGGAATCGACCTACTTCAACGGAGAGGGAGGGATTCGAACCCTCGATGGACGAAACCGCCCATACCGGTTTTC
>JBOHEL010000741.1:0-1818 GCA_050700995.1 Sciscionella sp.
TGTCGCTGCAGCGCGAACTCTCCTACCCCACCTGGCAACAGGTCCTCGACCACACGGCCCCATACGGCCGACTGAACTATTGGAAGTCGATCTTTCTGACGGAGTTATCGGACGAGGCCATCCGGCGCATCGCGCTGCTTGGACGAACCCGCCCCGCGCCGCAATCACGGCTACACGTGATCCGGCTCGGCGGCTTCCCCAGCCAGGTTCCTCCTGAAACGACAGCGTTTTCGGCCCGCAACCATGCCTACATCGTCCATCTGATCACGACGTGGACCGACCCCGCCGACACCCAGCGATGCAAGTCGTGGACCAATGACGCCTACGAAATGTTGCGTCCCCTCGGTCCGGCAAGCGCGTATCTGAACTTCGTCGGCGATGAAGGGCAGGCCCGCATCCGGGCCAGCTTCGGTGAAGTCACCTACCGACGCCTCGCCAAGCTGAAGGCTCGCCTCGACCCGGACAACCGCTTCGCCCTCAATCAAAACATCGAGCCCGCGACGGATACGTGAACCTGGACTCAGTTCACAGCTGGGCAAAGCTGATCGTTCGGTGCAGGTCGGCGGTTGAGATCTCTTGGTCGCGAACCCATCTGGCCGGTTCGCGGACTGCTGATCACGACTGACCGTCGAGGTCGTGTCCAAGCTGCGGCGTCGGAGAAGTGACCCGGCTCGGTGCCCAACCGTTGATGCCGATGGCGTTGGAGGCGGGGGTGATCGAGTTCCTGTTGACGCGAACGCTACCAACGCGTCGTCGCCTGCCCGGACGCCGTGTCGGGTTCACGGAACGGGTATCGGTCGGTGACGTTGGGGCGGCCGAAGCTGCGGGGCACCACGCAACCGCGTCTCTGCTCATACCGAACCTCCCAGTTTCTAAAACTAATATAACTTGACAATTAAGCCGGACTAGTTCACACTAAGAATAACATTCATTGTGTATAGAGAAGATGGAGATGACCAGCACGGGTCAGCGCGCCAACCCCCAGCTCACGGCAGGAATTCTTTGTCCTCACCGGGATCGGCAACTGACGTCCGTTTCCTCGCGCACCAGCAGCGCACTGTCACCGAACGCGTGCCAGCCAGTAACGAGACCGTCCACCACCCGAGTCGGGTGCGGCGAGCCGAGCATCAAAACAGCGATTCACGTGAACCCGAGGGATGACATGCAGTGGGAAGTCTCTGCGGTGAGTCCCGGCTCATCCTTGACACAGAGGTGATCGATCGATGACCACGGCCTTCGTACTCTCCGGCGGCGGGAATCTGGGCGCGCTCCAGGTGGGCATGCTCCAGGCGATCGTTGAACGCGGCATCACCCCGGACCTGCTAGTGGGAACCTCCGCTGGCGCCTTCAACGCCGCCTACCTGGCAAGCCACGGCGCGCAGCAAGACGCGATCGACGAACTGGGCGCGGTGTGGCGGTCGCTGCGGACGTGGAAGCTGTTCCGCCCGGACCTTCGCCGCGCATTGAGCACCCTGCTCGGGCGGAGCACAGCGGTGTTGGGCGACCACGGCCTGCGGGAGCTGATCGAACGCCACCTGACCTTCAAACGCTTGGAGGACGCGGGCATCCCCATGATGGTGGTCGCCACCGACCTGCTCTCGGGCGAGGAGGTCGCTCTCGACTGCGGGCCGGCGCCTGAGGCGATCCTGGCAAGCAGCGCGATCCCCGGAATGCTGCCGCCGGTGACCTGGGGTGAACGCACCCTGGTCGACGGCGGGCTGGCAGATAACACCGCGATCTCCTGGGCCGTACGGGCCGGCGCGGAGCAAATCTACGTCATGTCGTGCGGCTATCCGTGCGCACTGTCGAGCCCGCCGC
>JBOHEL010000742.1:0-1817 GCA_050700995.1 Sciscionella sp.
TGCGTCGCAGGCGAGCCTGCGGGCGGCGACGCGGGCAGTGGTAGGTGGTTGGCGCCGAGTAGCGCGGGCTGGTTTCCCTGCCTGTCGGGTCGCAGGTCTTCCCACCGGATGGTGACGGTGATTTGGGGTTTGTCGCAGCCTTCGGTGGGCCGCTCGGCGTTGCTGGCGGCGAGGTTGACGATTTCGGCGAGCCCGTCGCCTCGGCGCTCGTCGATGCTGCGGGTATCGGGTACGCCGGTGCCGGTGGGTTTGGGTGCGCTGAGCGCGGAGCGCAGTGTTTCGAGCTGGCTGAACGGTTCGGCGTCGAGTTCGAAGTTTCCCCAGCCGCATCCGTTGCCGCGTCGGTGTAGCTCCAGGCGCCGGGTGGGCTGGGCGAGTTCCAACTCTTGGGCTAGCGCGCCGTCGAGGTCGAGTCGTGCCCGCAGCTCGGTGTCGGCGAGGCGACGCAACGCCGCCGGGTCCACGCCGCGGGCCAGGTCGGCGAGGACCTTCTCCGCGGGCTCCCACACCTCGGCGGCCGTCCAGCGTGGCAGGCTCGACCGGAACTTCGAGATCACCTCGACGTGTTCGACACTGATCGCACCCTCGGCCAGCGCGGCGCCACTGGCGGGCAGCGCGGGGGCGATCATCACCCCACCGATGCCCGGTGAGGCGGTCGCCTCATCCGCGCACGCCAACCGCCGGGTCGCCTCAACCCGCGAAATATTCAACAGCTCGCACAGCAACTGCTGCGCACTCGCATAGCCTTTCGCCGCAGCAAGCTTGCGGTTGTTCACCTCACCCAGCAACGCCAGCATCCGCGCCTCGATCAGGCGCCGCTCACGCTCGGCCCCCAGCATCGCGGCCAGCAGCTCATCATCGCCACACCGCCACAGCGATGAAAACTCTGCTTCGATCGTCATAAGGCAAGCTTACCGCATATCGAACGTACATTCGATAGATTCACCGAATAGGGTGCCGGGTACCGGAGCTACCGCGCAGTGGCCTACGGGCTTGCCTTGGGTACCCGACACAGCCCGGCCGGCTCGCTGTGACCCCATCGGCTCAACTTCGTCCAAGACCGAACGTTGTTCGAACGTGGCCGAAGTGTTATACCAGTGACTGTTCCCGACGTCGCGGCGAATCCGCTGCGTCACAAGCGAGCGGAGTGGTGTGGTGGCAGGCCGTACTTGGCGCTCAACAGTCCTTCTCACCGCGCTAGCGGCGGCACCGGCACTGACACTGGGGATGGCGACCGCGGCAGCCGCGGCTCCCGCTC
Organism: Sciscionella sp.; assembly: GCA_050700995.1. Classification (GTDB taxonomy): domain Bacteria; phylum Actinomycetota; class Actinomycetes; order Mycobacteriales; family Pseudonocardiaceae; genus JBOHEL01. The sequence continues at coordinate 1,259 of JBOHEL010000742.1, forward strand.
CGTTCCACGGCAGGCAATTGTCGATCACGACCATATCGAATGCGCGACCTGATCTCGTCAGCGGCGGGCAGGTCCTTGTCGCCGTCAATCCGCCGTCTGGGCGACATTCGCGAGTCAGCGTGACCGAAAACGGGCACGACATCACCGCGAAGTTCCACCGGCGGGCCGACGGCAGCCTGCTGGGGCTGGTGACCGGCTTGCGCGAAGGCACGAATACGCTGCGGGCGACCACCGAGCACGGCATGGGGCACCGCTTTGGCCGGTCGCAGCAGGCCACCCTGCGCGTCACGAACCACCCAATTACCGGGCCGGTGTTCTCAGGATCGCAGCAACTGCCGTTCTTCTGCCAGACGCAAGCGTTCGGTCTCGCACCAGCGCAGCAGCCATATTGCAGCGCCCCTACCAAGGTCAGTTACGAGTACCGCACGACAGCGGGCAAGTTCGCACCGCTAGCTGACCCGGCCACGCGGCCCGTCGACCTCGCAACCACGACGGTGAACGGGCGGTCGGTGCCCTATGTGATACGCATCGAGCGTGGCACGATCGATGCGTATCACAT
>JBOHEL010000743.1:0-1816 GCA_050700995.1 Sciscionella sp.
ACGCATGGACCCGCAGCACACTGTCCGGTTCCAGGCGGACGTCGTCGTCCATCAACATCACGTGCTCCACGCCGGTGGTGCGCAGCGCCTCGAGCATTCCCCGGCTGAACCCACCGGAGCCACCGAGGTTCTCCTGGTCGATCACCACCAGCCGGTCGCCGAGCTGGACCGCGACATCAGCGAACCGCTGGTGATCACGCACCTTGACGCTGCCCTGATCGACGACGAATACCTTCGCGACGACGTCGAGGACCGCCTGCTCCTCGGCCAGCGCGGCCAGCGCGGTGACACAGTCCGCCGGCCGGTTGAAGGTCGTGATCGCCACCGCCAGCGGACGGGCCGGCAGCGGCTCGTCGACGATCCACGCGGCGTCGGTGACGGTCAGCGAGCCACGCTCGGTGGCCACGTCGAACCAGACCCAGCCACCGTCCTCGAACGGCGCCAACGACTCGCGGAACTCCAGCTGGACTGGCTCGGCCGCCGCGTCGAGCTGCTTGCCTTCCAGGTGCACGACGTCGCCGTTGGACTTCGAGCGGTAGAGGTCCACCCGTCCGGCGCCCCGCACGGTCAGCCGCAGCGCCACCTCCTCCACCCGGGTCCAGCGCTTCCAGTAACTGGCCGGGAAAGCATTGAAGTAGGTCGCGAACGACAGTTGGCAGGCGGGCGGCAGGGTCACCGTCGATCGGTTGACGACCTCCGCGGTGCGCCCGTGTGACGTCTCTGGTTCATCGAGGTAGAGCGGGCGTACCTCCGGTGGATCATCCGCCCGAGGCATCACCACCCGATGCAGCACACGCCGCGGCGCGACCATCCCGGCGGCTGGACCGATCTGCAGCGAGCTGACGTCGGACAGTTTGCTGTCTGCCGCGTTGGTGCGCGCCGCTTCTCGCCGGGCGGCGCGCTCGATCGCCGTCGGAACCTCGACCGGGTCGTTGGGTTCGCCCATCACCAGGGCCTCCGGACCGACCGTTTCCTGGGTTGTCACAAGATCCCTTTCGCGCGTCGGCCACTTCGCGCAGATCCTCGCAGACCGGACCGACAGCGATGCAAGGCGACCCTGCTGCTGCTCGGGTGGGACTGCGCCGATTACGGTGCAGCGATCTCCTGGCCGCGGCGGCAGCCGCCTGGCCCACGCGAGTCCACTCTAGGCGCAGGCTGCACGCGTCGCCTGTGACCTCGACAGCGAGCCAGGAGCGCGGTCCGTCTTGTCAGCTCGGCAGCGCGCCAATCTGCCCGAGCATCGTGAGGACGTCGAGGTGATGGTGTTGCTCGACGACCTTGCCGTTCTCGACTCGGGTCCAGAGCGTCGCGTCGACCTCCACGCTCTTCCCGGTGGCTGGCAGCTCGAGGTTCGGGCCCCGCAGGACCCCCTGATGCGTGCCAGTCCAATGCACCTGCTGCGCCACCTGGTTGCCCTGTGCGATCGTCGTGCGAACCTCCCCGAGGCAGTCGGGGAACGTTTCCCTCCAGCCCTGGCACAACTCGACGTACCCCTCGCCCGTTACCCGCCGACCGGTCCCGGTCTCCTGATAGACCGCATCCGGGCCGAGCAGGCCGCGGAAGCGCTCCCAGTCAGCGGAGTTGAATGCCTCCAGCAGTTGCGTTGCAACGTCCTGTGATTCAGCCATCCCTAGCTCCTCGGATAGGTGATGAAGCAATACACTACTTGCGGTCACTTTCTGACGACAAGGAGGGTTATTCAGGCGGCCGTGTAGAAGTGCAGGCCGATTACAGCTGAGATGGTTGTCGCGAATGTTGCAAGGGGGCGACGGTAGTCGGTGTGCATGATTCTCCAGGTCTTGAAGTGGGCGATTGT
>JBOHEL010000744.1:0-1813 GCA_050700995.1 Sciscionella sp.
CGGCCAGCCCGACCAGATCGCCCTGCCATGCCGACATCCCTGGCCACAGGTACTGCAGGTACTGCACGAATCCGACGATCCCGGTAGACATGATGAGCGGTATGGACAGTGTGGCGGTCCACACGAACAGGAAGGGCATCAGCCTGCCGCTGCGGTACTGGAAGGCCTCCCGCAGGTACACGTAGGTGCCGCCCGATCCTGGCAGGGACGCACCGAGTTCGGCCCACACCAGGCCGTCCAGCAGCGCAAGCAGCGCCCCAGCCACCCAGCCAATCACGGCCTGTGGGCCGCCGAAGGCCACAACCATTGCCGGGATGGTGATGAATGGGCCAACCCCGCACATCTGGCTCATGTTGATAGTGGTGGCCTGGAACAGCTTCACCCGCCGGAGCAGTCCGCTGTCCTTCCTCGTTCCTGGTTCGGTGACCATGTCCACTCCCGGGAGCGCGTGGGTTTCCGTTAATGTAAAGTAAGTATCCTTACAAAACAAGCCCTTCGACAGATTCGTGGCTCCTTCAATCGGTCAGTCGCTGCTCGTGAGCGGCTGGCCCGTAATCTTGGCTGCGGAGGGCGGTGTCGATGACCATGCACGAGCAGCGGGGCAGCCTTGGTCCCGCGGATATGCGCCTGGCCAACGAATGGTCCGTGCTGAGCTACCTGCGTGAGCACGGCGCGGTCTCGGCCTCCTCGGCTGCCGCGGCTACCGGGCTGTCCCGGCCCACGGCCAACTCGGCGCTGGCCAGCTTGCAGTCCTCAGGACTGGCGGCTCCCAGCGGGATCAGGACCGGCAACGCCGGGCGTGCGCCGCGGCTGTGGACGCCTCGGTACGACGCAGGCTGGGTGATCAGCGTCGACGTCGGCGTGGAATGGGTACGGCTTGCCCTCGCGGACCTCTCCGGCACACTGCACGATCGCAGGCGCGCACCATCCGCTGATTCCGACGCGGCGGGGCTCATCGCGCAGATCGGCACTATGGTGACGGAACTGGCGCGGGACAACGGGTTACCGACCGAGGACATCCTGAGTATCACCATCGGCAGTCCCGGAAGCTATGACCCGAGGGAGAAGCGGCTGCGGCTGGCTCCGAACCTGCCGATGTGGGAACGCTCCGCTGTGGTCGACCGGCTCGCCGAGTTGCTCGGTGACGTCGTGCAGTTGGAGAACGACATCGATCTCGCCGCCGTCGGTGAGCAGGCCGCCGGCGCAGGCCGTGGCGTCACCGACTTCGCCTACCTCTCGGTTGGGCACGGCGTGGGCATGGGGCTCGTTCTCGGCGGGAAGCTGCACAGGGGCGGTCACGGCACGGCGGGCGAGGTCGGATTCCTGCCGCTTGGTGAGGTTGACGACGTGCCATCGGCCAAGGTGCGCCACCGCGGGATGCTGGAAGCCGCGACCGCGAGCGATGCGCTCCTCGCCCATGCCAGGAAGCGTGGGCTGCGCAGGGTGCGCTCGCCGGAGCAGCTCTTCGAGGTGGCGCGCGGGGGCGACGGCACGGCGCTGGAGGTGGTGCGGCGGGAGGCTCAGCTCCTCGCGCGCGGGCTCGCCGCGGTGATCGTGCTCGTTGACCCACAACTGGTGGTGCTCGGCGGGGGTGTCGGCCGTAACGGCGGCGACCTACTGCTGCCGCCATTGCGGGAGCACCTGGAGAACTTGCTTCCGCTGCCGTTGCCGCAACTGACGGTCTCAACGGCAGGCGACGACGCGACCCTTACCGGAGGGGTCGCGCTGGCCACCCAGGTGGCGTGGCCGCGAGCCGTCCGCCGCACCGCCAAGCCGTGAGTACTTTCGTACGCTATAGCGTACGAAAGTACTC
>JBOHEL010000745.1:0-1807 GCA_050700995.1 Sciscionella sp.
GGCGACCAGTTCGATCGTGCCAGCCACGATCAGCTGGTTCGCTGCTTTCACCGTTTGACCTGCGCCCGCTGGGCCGACGTGGACGACCGTCCCGCCCACCGCGTCAAGTACCGGCTTGGCGACCTCGAAGTCCTCGGTGGCGCCGCCGACCATGATGGAGAGGCTGCCCTCGATCGCACCCGCCTCCCCCCCGGAGACCGGTGCGTCGACCACCCGGACGCCCTTCTCGGAACACGCCTGTGCGACCTCCCTGCTGACATCGGGCCGGATGGTACTGAAATCGATCAGCAGCGCGCCGTCCGCGATGTTCGTGAGCACGCCGTCCGCGCCGAGCACGACATCGTGCACGTCAGGCGAGTCCGGCAACATGGTGACCACGACGTCCGCGCCCCGCACCGCTTCCGCGATGCTCGCCGCACCCTTGCCGCCGCGCTCGACGAACTTGTCCACCTTGGGCCTGCTGCGGTTGTAGCCCGTGACCTCGTACCCGGCATCGACCAGGTTCGCCGCCATCGGGCCGCCCATGATGCCTAGTCCGATGAATCCTACGGTCGTCACTGCTGTCCTCCTCGAGAATTGCTGGCCCTGCGCTCGCGTGGGAGCCATTCGAAACTGTCGGCGCTGGCCCCGCTCGGCTTGTACTCCAGCCCGACGTACCCGGTGTAGCCACCGGCGGCGAGCTTGCCGAGGTATCCGGAGATGTCGAGGCCGCCGGTGCCTGGCTCGTTCCGCCCTGGCGCATCGGCGATCTGCACGTGTCCGACACGAGCGGTGTGCTTGGCGATGACGCCGTCGACATCGTCGCCGTTGACCGAAAGGTGGTACAAATCCGCCAGCAACGCGAGGTTCGGCACGCCGACCTTGTCGATCACGGCGAGCGCGTCGGCAGCGGTGAGCAAGGGGTACTTCGGCGAACCGCTGACCGGCTCGATCAGTACCGTGCCGTCGATCCGCGCGGCCGCGGTGGCAGCCACCGCCAGGTTCGCGGCGGCCAACTCGTCCTGTTCATCGGCTGCCGTGCCGTCGACCCGGTTGCCGTAGAGGGCATTGAAAGCCTTGCAACCAAGGCGATCCGCGATCCCGATGGCAACCTCGACACTGTCGGTGAACTCGGTGCCACGACCCGGCCACGACACCAGCCCTCGATCGCCTCCCGGCATGTCGCCCGCGAAGAAGTTCAACCCGACCAGTCGCACGCCTGCGTCGTTGATAGCGCGAACGAACTCGTCAACCTCACGATCGCTCGGTACCGCCACGCTGAACGGCCACCAGTACTCCACCGCGTCGAAGCCGACCGCACGAGCCGCCTCCGGCCGCTTGAGCAAATCCAACTCAGTGAACAGGATCGACAGGTTCACGTCGTAGCGCGGTGGTGACGGTTGCGCGGCCGTCCCTGCCGCTTCCCTGGGTGTTGACGCGGTCACAGGTTCCGACACCATATTGTCCTTTCGTATTGCGGAATTAGACTTCCATGTGTCGAGAGTACTGCCCCGCACGGCCGCCGTCAACGGGTAGCTGCGCGGTCCAGACCTGCGGTGACGCCCCCGACTACGGTGTTGACATGCAGCTACAGGCGGAGTTCACCACTGAGCCGTTCCGTGAGGCCGACCCCCCACAGCACGCCTTGCGTGCCCGCGACATCGCGATAGCCGCAGGTCTGGAGGTCGAGTTCGGCCCGTTCGGCACGACCGTGCGCGGCGAGCGCGATCAGGTACTCGACGCCGTCGGTGCGATCGCCAGGGCCGCGTTCGACGGCGGTGCGAGTCGGATCACGATGCAACTGGAACGTGCAGGCGGCGAGCGATGA
>JBOHEL010000746.1:0-1795 GCA_050700995.1 Sciscionella sp.
GCCATACGACGCATCATGGCGCGCATCAAGTTCACCCCGCCCAAACGTCGCACCCGCCGCACCAAGACTTCAACTGACGGCCGAAGGCCCGATATGCGCCGCACGATCCGTGAGTCGCTGCGCACCAACGGCGAAATGGTCAACCTCTACTGGCGGCGCCGTCGAGTCCGGCTGCGTCCGCTTGTTCTTATCCTCGACGTGTCCGGGTCGATGTCGAACTACTCTCGAGCCTTGCTGCAGTTCGCCTACTCCGCCAAGCGAGCTTCCCAAAAGGTCGAGGTCTTCTGCTTCGGAACTCGTTTGTCCCACGTCACCAAGCCGCTCCAGAGCCGTAAGCCCGACGAGGCGCTCGAGCGCGCCGCCAAGCTGGTGGTCGACTGGGAAGGTGGCACGCGAATCGGCGAGGCGATCGACCTATTTGTCCGCAAGTGGGGCCGTCGAGGAATGTGCCGCGGCGGCGTCGTGGTGATCTGCTCCGATGGCCTCGACCGGGGTGATCCCGAACTGCTCTCTGATTCTATGGAGCGGCTCTCCAGGTTGTGTCACAACATTGTGTGGATGAACCCGCACAAGGGCGACAACGCCGACTATCAACCACAGACCGTGGGCATGATGGCGGCGGCACCACACATTGACGTGATTCTGTCGGGCCACGACCTCAGCAGCCTTGAAGAACTCGCCGTCCTACTTCCGAAGCTCGGCTAGGAGACCGAAGTCTATGTTGATCAGATGGAGCGTCGGTATCGAGGCGCAGGGTGACCGCGTGATGAAGCTCGAAGAGGTCGTCGAGTTGGCTGACGCAGTCGCGCCCATGAACGGCATCGCGACTGGGATCGGCACCAACCGCTACGGTGCCCAGGTTATCGTGTTCGCGGATAACCGCGAGGACGCGATTGCTAAGGGCAAGGAACATTTCGCCAGTGCAGTGCAAAAAGCTGGGTTGCCCATCTACCCGATCGTGCGCGTCGAGGCAACTAGCGAGGACGAAGACGAGGCGGACGACTTGTGATGCAAAGCCGTAGAGTGCCATCCCATAGTCGTCTCATCACACCCCCAAGCTGCTGAGCGGCTCACAAACAACGAGGACGATTTCGATGAACACGCAGGTCTGGAAATGATCCGCCTTGGATCACTAGCCGGCTACTCGTTCGAAGGCCCGCGGATCCTCGGCGGCTGGACACCACCCGCGAGACCCGCTGTTTTCGCGATCATGTACAAACCCGATGCCGAGGGCAAGCCCGATCGCTATGCGGTCATCTACGTCGGCCACGCAGACAACATGGCCGAGGCTGGCTTCCCATTCAAGCATCCGCGGTCGAGCTGCTGGATCAACCGGGCCGGCACGCGCTGGAAGCTGCACATCTGCACCTACGAGGTCGCCGGCTGGGCGCGCTCGCACCGGGAGCAGATCGCCCAGGAACTCACTGCCGTCTACAACCCGTACTGCAACGAGCAGAAGTACGACACGGCATGGAAGGACGAGTGGATCGGTTCGTATAAGTCCGAGTTGACTGGACCGCTCGCCCAACGAGGGCCCGGAGGTGGCCCGAGTCAGAACGCAGTCGGTGCCGGTGGGTCAGGTGGGAATGCTGTCACTGGGGGTACTCCCGGCGAAGAAGCATCCAGGTAAGCAACCTCGGGTCGAACGTGGTAGTGGGCAGTGACCATGTGGTCACTGCCCACTATTTGTTACCTATCCTCTGCTACCGACGGAGGACTGAGAGAGATCTCTAATGGTGACGGTCGCGGATGCCCACCGTGTCCATCAGACGGGAACGGCGCCGACCCGAAGATG
>JBOHEL010000747.1:0-1776 GCA_050700995.1 Sciscionella sp.
ACCGACCACCTGCCGCATGCGTTCTGGGTGATTGCCGCCGCCGTCGTGATGGCTGCGGTGTACGCGGCGGGGCCACTGCTGCCGCATGTCGGCCGGTTGAAGTCGGCGGCGGCAGGGTGGCTTGGGGCGCTCGCCGTGGTGTGGCTGGTACTGCTCTGGCTGACCCCCGACGGGGTGTGGCTGGCGTTTCCGCTGTTCTTCCTGCAGCTTCACCTGCTGCCATCTCGCTTCGGGCCACCGGTCGTGGTCGGGACTACCGTGCTGGCGATCGCCGGTTTCGCGTGGCACCAGGGCCGGCTCACGCCAGCCGCGGTGATCGGTCCCGCACTGGGTGCTGCCGTCGCCGTCGCCGTGGTGCTTGGCTACCAGGCCCTCTACCGCGAGAGCGAGCAGCGTCGCGAGCTGATCGAAGAACTCACCGCGACACGCCACGAACTCGCTGCCGCAGAACGCTCGGCGGGCGTGCTCGCGGAACGGGAGCGGCTGGCAAGGGAGATCCACGACACCCTGGCCCAGGGACTCTCCAGCATCCAATTGCTGCTGCGTGCCGCAGAGCGGGCACTGCCAGGCCAACCGGACACCGCCGAGGGTCACGTGCGGCGGGCGCGCCGGGAGGCCCAGGACAACCTGGCGGAGGCGAGGCGTTTCGTGCACGCGCTGACCCCGCCCGACCTGGAGAGCGGTTCACTGCCCGCGGCGCTTGAGCGCCTCTGCGCCACCACGGCCGAGCATTCCGGGCTCGCGGTGCGCTTTCACCTTGACGGCACCCCGGCGGCGGTGGAAACGCCTTACGAGGTCGCGCTGTTGCGGATTGCGCAGTCCGCGCTGGCCAACACCGTCCAGCATGCGCAGGCCTGCAGGGCGGAGATGACGCTGAGCTATATGGACACGCGCGTCACTCTCGATATCGTGGACGACGGTCGCGGGTTCGACACCACCACGCTGCCTGCGACGGGCAGCATCGAGGGCGGCTTCGGGCTGGCCGCGATGCGCGCGCGGGCCCGCACGCTGGGTGGCACGCTGAGCGTGGAGTCCGCACCGGAGCAGGGCACCGCGCTGGCGGTGAGCTTCCTGGATCGGGCCGCTGCCAGAACTGATTAGGAGTGCTCGATGAGCGACACCATCCGGCTGCTGCTCGCCGATGATCACCCGGTGGTCCGCGCCGGTCTGCGTGCCGTGCTCGACACCGAGCCCGACTTTCAGGTTGTCGCGGAGGCAGCCAGCGCGGAGCAGGCCGTCGAACTTGCCGCGACGGAGCTGGTCGACGTGGTGCTGATGGACCTGCGGTTCGGCGCCGGAATGCCTGGTTCGGAGGCCACCGCTGCCATCACAGCACGCCCCGACGCTCCCCGCGTGCTGGTGCTGACCACCTACGACACCGACGCGGACATCCTGGCGGCCGTCGAGGCGGGTGCCACCGGCTACCTGCTCAAGGATGCACCGCCGGAAGAGCTCGCCGCTGCCGTGCGTACCGCGGCGGCGGGCCAGTCGGCGCTCGCTCCGACTATCGCGCACCGCCTGATGGACCGGATGCGCACGCCGGGCACCGCGCTGAGCCTTCGGGAGACGGAGGTGTTGCGGCTGGTCGCGGACGGCTTGTCGAATCAGCAGATCAGCACGCAGCTCTTCCTCAGCCAGGCAACGGTGAAATCCCACCTTGTGCACGTCTACGGCAAGCTTGGCGTCGATTCCCGCACCGCTGCCGTCGCGGTCGCGGTCGATCGTGGCCTGATCCGCAGGTAGCGCCATGGAGCGCAACCGACTCGGCCCCGGCGC
>JBOHEL010000748.1:0-1761 GCA_050700995.1 Sciscionella sp.
CCCGGTTGCCTGTTGCGAGGTCAGCAACTCACACGGCCGGCGGGCCATCGCTGCGACATCGCGCGGATTCTTCACCGGTGGGATAGGACTCGCCGCCGGTGCGGGACTCACTTGGGCCGGCTCCGGGGCCGCACCCGTACCGCTGCCGCATCCCGCCGCCACGACCACCGAGCCGACCGCGACCACGTTCGCCAGGAACCGGCTTCTCATAGTGACCGCTCCGCACTGGGCAACGGTAGTCCCGGGCTGGGGGTCGTCGGGATATTCAGCTCCTCGACCTGCAGGTAGGTCTTCAGGTCCTCGCGCAACCTCTGCGCCAGGTTCTGGAGCTGTTTCGCGCCAGCGGCAAGGTTCGCCTCCAGGTTGTTGGCGCCACTGTCCGAGGCCCACTTACCGATCTGGGCTACCGCGTTGAGGCTGACCCCATCCAGCCCAGGAGCTGGGATGCTCGCCAGGCTCCGCGCTACGGCCGCCTGGTCCTCGAGGTATTTAGCGGCGTGTTCAAGGTCGGCGATGGACTGCGGGACGCGCTCGTAGTTGATCGAGAAGCCGGCCGCCGCGCCGTTGCCGCTGAGCAGAGCACCCAGCGCGGTGCCCTGCAGCACGTTGCCGGTGTCACCGGCGGCGCCGGCGACCTGGTTCTCGTCACTCATCGCGTTTCCCTTGACCAGGTGTGCACATAAGTGCGCAGAGTCTGCCACACCAACCCGTGCGCCGCGGCGACGCGCCCGCCACCGGGGTTGGCTGCCGTTAGCGGTCTCCCGTCCCGGGGTTGGTAAGCCTTGAAGAGCGACCAACTAGCGGTACGCGTCGCGGCGGTGGGTAACTCCCAGGATGGTTACCGTCTTCGAGGCGTCGTCGATCTCGTAGACGATCCGGTATTCACCGATACGGATACGCCAGTCGCTGCGGCTACCGACCAGCTTCTTGACGCCGGCGGGTCGCGGATTGTGCGTGAGGGCGACGATCGCGCTCAGTGCTGCGGCAAAGACTGTGCGCGGGAGCTGTTGGAGCTGTTTATAGACGTCGGGATGGAACGCGAGGTTCACACTGCCAGCTCTGTGAAGTCATCGAGAGATACGCCGAGTTCGGTAAGCATGTCCTCCAGAGACATCGCGGTGTAACCGCCAGCGGCACGCATGTCTCGCAAGCGCAGCGCGTCGGCGACATCGGCGTGCTCGTGCAAGCGCTCGTAGTCGTCCAAGCTGATGATGACGGCAACTTCTCGGCCATTGTCGGTGATGATCGCCTCATGGCCGGTGTAGGCGACCTCGCGCACCACCACTCCGAGGTTGTTGCGCAGCTCACGAAGGCTGTGTGTACTCACGGTTCACACGGTACACCACACGCCGGGTCAACCGGCGCATTCAGCGGGCTCAGCGTTCCAAAACAGGGGCGGATTACCCCGCTCAGCCCGCTGAATGCGGGAGGGACGCTCAGCTCAGCGGCGGAGCAGGCTGGCGGCGCGGGTGAGGACGACTTGGAGTTCTGTTACGCGTAGGGCGCGTAGCGTGATGAGTAGGACTGCGCCGCCTAGCACTGTCGCGGCGGCGAGCTCTGCGGCGGCGCGCAAGGGGGGCAGCGCGTGCGGCAAGGCGACGCGACCTAGGCCCAGTACTACCAACGCGGCGAACGCGGCGACGCATGCCGCCACCGCGATACGGACCACCGCGCCCGCCACCCGCCGTGTGTGCAGGCTGCCGAGCCGATGCCACAGCCACACCTGGCCGGCGGCGCCGCCGATGACGAAGGACGCCGAGT
>JBOHEL010000749.1:0-1760 GCA_050700995.1 Sciscionella sp.
GGGATCGACCCGCGGTGGTGATTCTCGACCTGATGCGGTTGGTGGGGACGTTGGCCGACGGCGCGACTGGCGAAATCACCGTCGCATCGCTCGACGAGCGCGAGCTCGCCGAAAAATGGTGTGCGCGTACCGGTAACACGGTATTGCACGCAGACATGGCCGGCTCGGGGGCGTGCACGCTCACCGTGCGACGCGGCCGCCCGCCCGATCCCGTGCAAGTCCTAGGCGCCGATCGGATGCCCGGCGCGCGGCTGTGGATGTACACCAACTTCCACTGCAACCTCGCGTGCGACTATTGCTGCGTGGCGTCTTCACCACAGGCGCCGCGACGAGAGCTCGGCGCCGACCGGATCGCTCGACTGGCCCGGGAGGCGGCCGACTGGGGCGTGCAGGCAATCTTTCTCACCGGTGGCGAGCCTTTCCTGCTGCCCGACATTGGCGCGATTGTGCTCAGCTGTGCCGCGCTAATGCCGACGACGGTGCTGACCAACGGAATGGTGTTCAAAGGCCGGGGTTTACGCGAACTCGAGTGCATCCCGCAGGACAATGTTGTTCTGCAGGTCAGCCTCGACTCGGCCACACCGGAACTACACGACACACACCGCGGAGAAGGCAGCTGGGCCAAGGCGGTCGCCGGAATCCGGTTGGCCCTTGGGCTGGGTTTTCGCGTGCGGGTCGCGGCCACCGTTGCCACGCCGGCACCTGGAGAGCTGAGCGCCTTCCACCAATTCCTCGATGAACTCGGAATCGCACCGGACGATCAGATCGTGCGGCCAATCGCACGCGAGGGAGTGGCTTCCGCCGGCGTGGTACTCACTCGCGCGTCGCTAGTTCCCGAAATCACCGTCACCGCCGACGGCGTCTACTGGCATCCGGTAGCTGCGACTAACGAAGACGCGTTGGTCACCCAGCAAATCGAGCCCCTCACACCTGCGCTGGATGAAATCTCGCGAGCCTTCGCTGAACAGTGGGCTCGCGCGGCAACCGCAGCCCAGTTGTTCCCGTGCGCATGAGCCTTGGAGCAATGATCAGAACCTACCGGTGTTGACAATTTTTCTCACGGCAGCGTGATTAGGTGCCGTTTTCTCAATGGGATGTCGGGGAGAAGATCCGTTGCAACCGTTTCAGCGCCTCGGTGTCGCCTTCGATGTGCACGCGGTCGCCCGGGTGGCCGGTGGCCAGGTCGGTGAAGCCTCGTCGGTCGGTGACAATTCGGACCGCCGCGGCTTCACGGGTAGCGCCGGGGGTGACCTCAAGGGTGCCGTCGTGAACGTGGACGGCGACCCGGTGGCCGTCCACCGTGATGTCGTAGATCTCGTCGAGGCCGGCCGCGGCGTCCGGGTCGAAGGTGGCTTCCAAGCCGAGCGATAGGGCGCTGTCGGGTAATCGGTCGTCGGCCAGCTCGCGTAGCAGTGGACGGCCCCAGCGGGCAAGCTCAAGGATCGCCGGCTTGAGCGCATACCCGCGCTCGGTCAATACGTACAGTCTCGCCGGCGTGGGCGGCGGCACGTGTCGCTGCTCGATCACTCCGCTTTCCCGCAGTTCCCCTAGCCGGGTCGCCAGCAGATCGGTAGCCAGCCCGGGCAGTGCTTCGCGCAGGTCGGTATAGCGCTTGGGCCCGGTCAACAGTTCACGGACGATCAGCAGCGTCCACCGCTCGCCGAGGACGTCAAGAGCGCCCGCGAGCGGGCAGAACTGCCGATATCGCCGCTGTGACACCCAGCCAATTTAACAGATGATTTGACAACTAGTGTATCAAC
>JBOHEL010000750.1:0-1759 GCA_050700995.1 Sciscionella sp.
GCTCAAGGACATGTACATCTGCGGCGGATTCAACGTATACCCGGCAGAGGTCGAGCAGGTACTGGCCCGCCTCGACGGTGTGCTCGACTGTGCGGTGATCGGCGTGCCCGACGAGCGACTCGGTGAGGTCGGCCGGGCATTCCTGGTCACCCGGCCCGGATCACGGCTCGACGAGCAGGCGGTGATCACCTACACCCGTGAATACCTCGCGAATTTCAAAGCCCCCCGTTCGGTGAGGTTTGTCGACACGCTGCCGCGTAACCCGGGTGGCAAGGTGGTCAAACCGCTATTGCGGGAGATGTCCTGATGGACCTTGATTTTGACGACGAAACGCTGGCCTTCCAAAGCGAGGTGCGCGAGTTCCTGGCGACCAATAAGGAGTCGTTTCCCGCGAAGTCCTACGACACGGTGGACGGTTTCGAACAGCATCGGCGTTGGGACAAAGTGCTTTTCGACGCAGGCCTGTCGGTGATCACCTGGCCGCGCAAGTACGGTGGGCGCGACGCCACCTTGTTGCAGTGGGTGGTCTTCGAGGAAGAGTACTTTCGCGCCGGCGCCCCTGGGCGGGCCAGCGCCAACGGCACCTCGATGCTGGCGCCGACTCTGTTCGCGCACGGCACAGAAGAACAGCTGGATCGGATCCTGCCCAAGATGGCCAGCGGAGACGAGATCTGGGCCCAGGCCTGGTCGGAGCCCGAGTCCGGCAGCGACCTCGCTTCGCTGCGGTCGACAGCCACCCGCACCGACGGCGGCTGGCTACTCAACGGCCAGAAGATATGGAGCTCGCGGGCGCCGTTTGGCGACAAGGCTTTCGGGCTGTTTCGCTCCGACCCAGACGCCGAACGACACCGCGGGCTGACATACTTCATGTTCGACCTCAAGGCTGACGGGATCACCGTACGGCCCATCGCCCAGCTCGGCGGCGACACCGGTTTCGGCGAGATCTTCCTCGACGACGCGTTCGCGTCCGACGCCGACGTGATCGGTGAGGTGCACGACGGCTGGCGGGCCGCGATGAGCACGTCGAGCAATGAGCGCGGCATGTCGCTGCGCAGCCCCGCGCGCTTCCTGGCCTCCGCCGAGCGTCTGGCGCAACTGTGGAAGGCCAACGCCGACAGCACTTTCGGCGATCAAGTTGCCGATGCCTGGATCAAAGCGCAGGCCTACCGCCTGCACACCTTCGGCACCGTGACCCGGCTTGCCGCGGGCGGTGAGCTCGGCGCAGAGTCGTCGGTGACCAAGGTTTTCTGGTCCGACCTCGACGTCGCGCTGCACCAGGCCGCGCTGGACATCCGCGGCGCCGACGGTGAGCTGGCCGGCTCCTGGACCGACGGCCTGTTGTTCGCATTGGGTGGCCCGATCTACGCCGGCACCAACGAGATTCAGCGCAATATCATCGCCGAGCGGCTGCTGGGCCTACCCCGGGAATCCCGAAGGTGAGATTCGACAGTGAATTTTGAGATAGACGCACAGCAACGGGATTTCGCGGCCAGCATCGACGCCGCGCTCGCGGCAGCTGATGTCCCCGGCGCGGTGCGAGCGTGGGCCGGCGGCGACGCCGCACCCGGCCGCAAGGTGTGGGCGCAGTTGGCTGAGCTGGGGGTGACCGCACTGACGGTGCCCGAGCAGTTCGACGGGATCGGCGCGCATCCGGTCGACCTCGTCGTCGCGCTGGAGCGACTCGGACGCTGGTGTGTCCCCGGCCCGGTCACCGAATCCGTCGCGGTAGCACCGATCCTACTGGCTGACGACGACCGGT
>JBOHEL010000751.1:0-1755 GCA_050700995.1 Sciscionella sp.
CGACGGCATAAGGCAGGCCCAACATCGCCGCGAGTCCCGCGCCGAACAGGCTGGACCCCAGGATCCACACCGGGACTTTGGCGCCCTTTCCGGGAACGGCACGCACCGCCTGGCGCGGGTCGTCCGACATGAAGTCCAGCAGTTCCAGGACGTCCTGCGGGAACGCATCGGGGTGACTTGCCAAATCACGCCGCAACGCGTGGGACGTTGCCTGGTCGGAACCCGGTGCACGGCCGAGCCCCAGGTCGATCCGCCCGGGATAGAGCGCCTCCAGCGTGCCGAACTGCTCCGCGATCACGAGCGGCGAGTGGTTGGGAAGCATGACGCCCCCCGCACCGACACGGATCGAGCACGTGCCACCAGCAATGTGACCGATCAGCACCGCCGTCGCAGCACTGGCGATGCCCGGCATGCCGTGGTGCTCAGCCAGCCAAAAGCGACGATAGCCGAGCCGCTCCACGTGCTGGGCGAGCTCGAGCGAGTTGCGGAAGGAAGCCGAGGCGTCGCTGCCCTCGGTGATGGGAGCAAGGTCGAGGACTGATAGGGTAATGGGCATATTGGTCATAGGCGCGCGATCGCTGGCGGCTTGTAAAAGGCACTCTTCAACTGAAAATGTCCAGCGCAAGACCAGCGGCGATTTCGCCTCTCTCAAGCGCCGATTGAGCTTTGGCGGCGTCGGCAAGAGGATACGTACGATCGAGCACCACCTGCAATTTACCGTCGTAGGGATAAGCTGCTGTTATCAATCGCCCCGCAGCCCGCCGGAAGGGCAAAGCCGCGAATAAGCGTACCCCCGCCGACGGTATCATCGCCGCTTTCTCCAGCCCACGCTTGCCGCCACCGCATCCACCGCGCTGGCCGCTAGTCTCTCGCCGCTGAAACTCCCACTCCCCCTAACATTTGATGCGCTTGCATTACAACTACAACAGGACCAAGATTCACGTTGCGGCTGGTTCAGGACGAGAAATTCCTCATCATTACCGTGTCGCCCGCTGTCTTCACCCCCAATCTACTTCGTAGAGGGTATCCATGAATCTCCATCTCCATCTGATGCTCGCGCCCATTGTGGCACTGATCGCCGGCATCTTGATCCTGGTGGTGCCGCGACTGCTCAACTATATCGTCGCGATCTACCTCATCATCATCGGTCTCGTGGGACTGTTCGGCACCGGCGGCCTGCACATCTGACATACGGAATCTCCCCTTATTTCAGGCGCTCCTCGAGCAGATCGATCTCGCGCACCAGCCGGCGGCTCGTCGCATCGGAAATTTCGTAGCGCCGCGCGAGTGCGAATATCGCATTGCGCTCGGCGCGTAGGCCGGCGAGGCGCAATTGACGCCCGATATCCTCGCTCTGCCGGATGCGCTCCGCATCCTCGCCGCCGAGCCGGACATCTCCCTGAATGCGCCTGCGATACAGCTCCATGATCCGGCTAGCGGTCTCCGCGAAGAGGTCGGCCTGGCTCTGGCCGCGAGCGAGGTCATGTTGAGTCTCCTCGATCGCACGGATGGCCGCCTGCGCGGCGATCACGCGCGCTCGGTCGAGCTCCGCCTCATGAGGACCCTCGGCCGGAGGCTGCACTCCGTGCAGCAGACGCGGCAGGGCGATGCTTGCGGCCAACAGCGAGAGGACGATGACG
This sequence comes from Sciscionella sp., assembly GCA_050700995.1. Classification (GTDB taxonomy): domain Bacteria; phylum Actinomycetota; class Actinomycetes; order Mycobacteriales; family Pseudonocardiaceae; genus JBOHEL01. The sequence continues at coordinate 1,641 of JBOHEL010000751.1, forward strand.
CCGGCGGCAAGGAAGATCACCAGCTCGCGCGCCGGAAAGGCCGAGCCGTTGGGTAGCGCCAGCGGCAATGTCAGCACGCCCGCGAGCGTGATGGCACCGCGCACGCCGGCCAGTG
>JBOHEL010000752.1:0-1751 GCA_050700995.1 Sciscionella sp.
ACGGCCATTCGCGATCAAGTGCCTTCGAGAGCGAGCAGCCTGCGGGCCCGATCGAGTACCGGCTTGTCGACCATGCGGCCGTCGACGACCGTGACGTCACCTGCCGCCGCCGCGTCAAGCACCCGGCGGGCCCATTCGAACTCTGCGGCGGGCGGGCAGAAGCCCGCTCTGGTGGCGTCGAGCTGGCGCGGATGGATACAGAGCTTCCCGGTGAAACCGAGCCTGCGCGCGTGCTCGATATCGGCCGCGAGCAGTGCCATGTCCGCAACGGAAGTCGTGACCCCGTCGAGCGGGGGCGCGATGTTCGCGGCCGCGGCGGCGAGCACGATCCGCGACCGCGACGACGCCAGCGCGAGGTGATCGTCGGCGCGGATGCCGAGCTGCGCCGCGAGATCCACGCTGCCGAAAGCGGTGCGAACCACCGAGGGCACCTCGCAGACGGACCGCGCGGATTCGATGCCCTCCGCGGTCTCCAGCAGCGCGATCACCGGTCCTGGGATGTGCCGCAGCAGGGCGGAATTTTCCGCCTTGGGCACCATGACCGGACATCCGTGGCGCTGCACCAGCGCCACGTCGTCCTCGTGCCATATGGTGCCCGCCGCATTGATACGCACCACGGCTTCCGCTCCGCCGCCCAGCCAGCCGTCGACCGCGCCGCGCGCGGCCACCTTGCCCTCAGGCGCCACGGCGTCCTCCAGGTCGAGGATCACCAGATCGGCGCCTGCCGCGGCGGCCTTGGCGAAACGGTCAGGACGGTTTCCCGGCACGAACAGCGCGCAGCGGGCGGTGGCGACCCGATCCACATTCACCCGAACGTCACCTCCGCGCTCGCATGGCTGTCCTCCCTGGCCGTAACGACCCCGAGCGCCGCGCTGTGCCTGCCGTCGGGGTTCCCAGCGACCAGCAGCCGCTCGCCCGCGAACACCGGTCGCTTCAGCCGGTAGTCGAGGGAAGCGACGGCCTGGCCCTCAGCCCGCTTGCGTACCAGTTCCATCATCAACAGCACCAGCAGCGGGCCGTGCACCACCAAGCCCGGATATCCCTCGACGCCTGCTACGTAGGGCACGTCGTAGTGGATGCGGTGGGCGTTCGCGGTCAGCGCGCTGATGCGGAAAAGCAGCCGTGGGTCGGTGTCCACCCGCTGCCGCCACTCGGCCGTCGACGCGGGTTCTCCCGATGTGTCGATCGATGTCAGTGCCGTCCTGCCCGGCGCCTCGCCGCAGCGGTAGACGATGTCCTGCTCTTCGATGATCCGCATGCTGCCCGACTGGCTGATCTCGCTGCGCACGGTCACGAAGGCCATCTCGCCGGTACGTCCGCGCTTGACGTTCACCCCGGAGAGGCTGCGGACCCGGTCGGCTTCCACACCGATCTCGATGGGCGCATGGACCCGCAGGCGCCCGCCCGCGAACATCCGGCGCCGATCAGGAATGGGCGGGTAGAAATGACCGCTCGCGAGGTGACCGTCCGGCCCCAGTTCGCTGTGACGCGGCCATTCCAGGAAGTACAGCGAGTGCCACATCGGCGGTAACTGCTCGCCGATGCCCGCTGGTGTGGCTGCCTCGTCGAGCACCGCGGCGAGTGCGGCCACCTGAGACGGTGAGATCAGGTCACGATCGGCGAGGGGCTCGGGCGCCCAGTGCTTGAGGTAACCGGCGAGGTGCTGCCCGCTGTCTACTGCCACGTACTCCGCCTCCGGTGCCTGATCAGCGAGGCCGGGACCGGGCCGCCCTCACGTCGCCATAATGTAC
>JBOHEL010000753.1:0-1751 GCA_050700995.1 Sciscionella sp.
TCAGGTCCGGCAGTCGTGGGCAGGCAAGGCCGTCCTGCTGAAGCTGATGTGGCGGATGGTCAGGGCGCGAGTCTTCGGCGATCGAATCGCAGCGATCGGACAGTCGCTGGCCGCACGGCTCCGACTGGCCATGAGGGATCGCGGCATCCCGCTGTGGCTGGACTCGCCGATGACGCAACTGCTCACCGACGCTGACGGTTCGGTGACCGGCGCACTGATCGTGAAAGGCGGTACAGCGCAGCGGGTCTGCGCCCGGCGGGGGATCATTCTGGCGTCCGGTGGATTCGATCACGACCTCGCGTGGCGCAAGGAGCATCTGCCGATTGTGGAACACGATTGGAGCTTCGGCAATCCGGCGGCCACCGGTGACGGTATCCGCGCCGGTGTCCAGGTGGGCGGCACCACCGAGCTGCTCGACGAGGCCTGGTGGTTCCCGGCCATCCAATGGCCGGACGGCCGTATGCAATTCATGCTGAACGAGCGCATGATGCCGTCGCAGTTCATCGTCAACGGCGAAGGAAAGCGCTTCATCAACGAGGCCGCGCCGTACATGGACTTCGGCCACGCCATGATCGAGGGCCAGAAATCCGGCGTCGCTCACATTCCGTGCTGGCTCATCACCGATCATCGGTCCTGGAATCGCTATGTCATCGCCGGACATCTTCCGTTACCGAAAATCCCGGGCGCGCCGGTGCCCACCGGGCGAAGGATTCCGGACGCCTGGCTGCAGTCGGGTGTGGTCAAGGCGGCGAACAGCTGGGATGAACTCGCAACACAGATCGGCGTCCCGGCCGCGCAACTGTCCGGCACCGCTGGGCGTTTCAACGAACTGGCACGCAGCGGGCACGACGACGACTTCAACAGAGGTGACAGCGTTTACGACAATTACTACGGAGATCCCACCCTGCCCAACCCCAACTTGTATCCGCTTGGCAAACCGCCTTATTACGCCTTCCAGGTCGTTCTCGGCGACCTGGGCACATCGGGTGGTCTGCGCACCGACGAGTACGGCCGGGTATTGCGGGGCGACGACACCGTGGTGCGCGGCCTGTATGCCGTGGGAAACACCGCGGCGCCGGTGATGGGACGCAGCTACGCCGGCGCCGGCGCCACCATCGGGCCAGCCATGGCCTTCGGCTACGTCGCGGCCAAACACCTTGTCAGCACGAGATCAACTCACTCGATTGTTCCGGGAGGTATCAGTTGAAAATCTCACTGTTCTACGAATTCGCCCTACCCCGACCCTGGCAGCCCGACGACGAGCGGGTCCTGCTGCAAGACTGCCTCGACGAGGTGGAGGCGGCCGACAAAGCCGGGTTCTCCACGGTCTGGCTGACCGAGCACCACTTCCTGGAGGAGTACTGCCATTCCACCGCACCGGAGATGTTTTTGGCGGCGGCCAGCCAGCGGACCAAGAACATCCGGCTGGGATTCGGCATCATGCACCTCCCGCCGGCCGTCAACCATCCGGCCCGGGTCGCCGAACGTATCGCCACCCTCGACCTGATTTCCGATGGACGGGTCGAGTTCGGCACCGGGGAATCCTCCTCGATCGGTGAACTCGGCGGCTTCGGCATCGACCCCGCCGACAAGCGCGCCCAGTGGGAGGAGGCGCTGGAGGTGGCGATCCGCTGCATGATCGAGGAACCCTTCGCCGGGTTCAAAGGTCAGCACATCGAGATGCCGCCCCGCAATGTCATCCCCAAACCGATGCAAAAGCCGCATCCGCCGGTGTGGGTCGCCTGCACCCG
>JBOHEL010000754.1:0-1748 GCA_050700995.1 Sciscionella sp.
GGTCAGCTCGATACCGCTGACATCATCGAGCGCGGCGCGGATGGCAGGCGGCAGGGTCAGGTCCTCGGCGGCAAGCGAGCCGGTCAACTGGCCGGTGTCGCGGGCGCCCACGATCGGTGCCACCACTCCTGGGCGGTCGCGGATCCACGCCAGTGCGACCGCGAGTGGTGACGTGCTGAGACCTTCCGCGGCGGTGGCCACCGCCTCCACGATGCGCGACGCCCGCTCGGTCCGGTGCTGATCGACATAGCCTGCGAAATGGGGCGAGGCGCCGCGCGAGTCAGCGGGGGTGCTGGTGCGGTACTTCCCGGTGAGCACTCCCCGGCCGAGCGGAGCCCACGGGAGCAGTCCGACACCGTGATGGCTCGCCGCCCCGACCACCTCCCGTTCCACGCCGCGTTCCAGCAACGAGTACTCCACCTGCGCGGACACGATCGGCGCTTGCTCGACGGACGACCGTTGGTAGGTGGCAGCCGTGCCCAACTGCCAGCCGCAGTAGTTCGACACTCCTACATAGCGAACCTTGCCGCTGACCACGGCCGCGCTCATCGCCGAGAGTGTCTCCTCTATCGGCACCGACGTGTCCCATGCGTGCAGTTGCCAGAGATCCACATGATCGGTGCCCAGCCTGCGCAGCGACCCCTCCAGTGCGGCGAGCAGCGCCCCTCGGGATGCCCCTCCGCCGAAAGGGCCGGAGTGCCTGCGCGCGACCGCCTTGGTTGCCACCACCACATCCGCGCGGGGCACAACATCGCCGAGTAGCTCGCCCAGGACCCGTTCACTCTCCCCGTCGGCGTAGACATCGGCGGTGTCGATCAATGTGCCGCCCGCGTCCACGAAGGCGACTAGCTGGCTTGCGGCCTCGTCTGCGTCGGTATCACTACCCCAGGTCATCGTGCCGAGGCCCATCCGGGAGACCCGGAGCCCGCTGCGGCCGAGGTGTCGCTGCTCCACGCGCACGAGCTTAGAGTGTGCGGGTCCGGCATGATCCGCAGCCGGGCCAGGTTGCCGCGAAAGTGGGTACCGCGCTGCTGAGGGTGGCCGCCTCGCCACCTCACATCCGGCTCGCGCCCGATGAGCGGAAAGTGGTGCTACCGCAGACACTTCCCCTCACGGGCCCGGTGTGTTCTCAGCCGGTGTACTTCGCGAGCAATTCGCCGAGGCGGGGAAGTGCCTCCTCGACGTTCTCCTTGCCCTTCGGCCGCAGCTTCTCGTAGGCCTTCTTGATCGTCGGCCGCTGGGAGCGCTCCGCCCGCTCATCGGTGATGCCGAGTAGCGCGTCGGCGACCTCGCCGGAACGTCCCGTGAGGTGAGCGGGTAGTGAGCCGCCGCCCGCCGCCAGGTGCTCCGCGTAGAACGGTTGCAGCCGAGCCACAAAATCATCGAGCAGACTGTCTACGGCGTCGTGAATCATGCCTGGCTTGATCTTCTTGACCACGCCGAACCCGCCCTTCACCGCAAGTCCGGAAACGCCGGACTTGCCCGCGACCTCATCGTCGATGAGCTTCTCGCAGTCGGTAACAACCAGCTGACGGTTGTCGTTCGTCAGCAGTATTTCCTGAAGCGTCTCAGCCACTGCAGGCTCAACCTTCCTCGTGTGTCGGACTTCATGACGGCGATACATCCTGCGGCGCCGGCCGGTGAGTTGCTCGATCCGAGTGCCGCGCGCCACAAGGTAGCGCCTGCGCGCGAGCGCGGGTAGACAGGGCTCGGCAGGTCGCCACCACCGCTGATCCTGATACGTGCGC
>JBOHEL010000755.1:0-1737 GCA_050700995.1 Sciscionella sp.
GTCGTCTCGTCGCCGGGGCATCCGTTCACACCCCAAGACTCGTCCTTCCCACACGAACCTCGCCGAGCTACGCGACGAACAGTCGGCACGGTGCGACGAACGACGGCGAATGACATGCCGGGCTATGACCATCACCGATCGACCGGCATGCTCAGGTGGTCGGTAGGGTCCAGTCGATCGGCTCGGCGCCGCGCTCGGCGAGCAGTTCGTTCGTCCGGGAGAACGGCCGCGAGCCGAAGAAGCCGTTATGTGCCGACAACGGGCTCGGATGTACCGCCTCCAGGCACGGCACCCCATCCAACAGCGGCCTGAGGTTGCGCGCATTGCGACCCCAGAGGATGGCGACCATCGGCTCGGAGCGCGCCGCCAGAGCGACGATCGCCCGCTCGGTGATCTGCTCCCAACCCTTGCCTTGATGGGAATTGGGCGTGCCGGGACGCACCGTCAGTGCCCTGTTGAGCAGCAACACACCCTGCCTGGTCCACGGCGTGAGGTCGCCGTTGACGGGCTCGGGGAGGCCGAGATCCTCGCGGTACTCCTTGAAGATGTTCACCAGGCTCTTCGGCAGCGGCCGCACGTCCGGCGCGACCGCGAAACACAGGCCGACCGGGTGACCCGGCGTCGGGTACGGGTCCTGCCCGACGATCAGCACGCGAACGTCGTGGAAGGGCTGCTGGAACGCGCGCAGCACGTTCTCCCCGGACGGCAGGTATTTGCGACCGGCCGCGATCTCTGCGCGCAGGAAATCCCCCATCGCCGCTATCCGCCCGGCCACCGGCTCCAGCGCGGTTGCCCAGCCTGCTTCCACGATCTCGCTCAAAGGACGCCCAGACACGGAAGCCGACTGTAACCAACGCGGCGCGGTGCTAGTCGAGCCGCCGGAGTTCCGCGCGGAAGCGCGCGCCGTTCTTGACGTAGCCGTCCACGATCAGCTGCACGAGCTCGGGGCCGAGGGAGTTGTTCTCCCGGCATTTCGCGGGCACGCCGAGCGCGAGTTGGCCGGCTGGAACGTGACCGCCGTAGGAGATCACCGCCCCGGCACCCACGACGGCACCATCCTCCACCACGGTGCCGTTGAGCACTACCGATCCCGAGGCGATCAAGCAACCGGAGCCGATGGTGGCACCCTCGATGTGCACGGCGTGCCCGACTGCGGAGTCAGGACCGATCACGGTGGGAGTGCCAGGAGCGGTGTGGATGATGCTGCCATCCTGGATGTTGGTGCGCTCACCGATGGTGATGGTGTCGGTGTCGGCGCGCAGCACCGCCTGCGGCCACACCGAGGCGAACGCACCGAGGCGGACGGCGCCGATTACCGTGGCGTCCGGATGCACGTAGGCATCGGGGTGGATCTCCGGCTCAACGTCGCCCAAGGCGTAGACGGCCAATGCTCTCACTCCTGTTCTCGCCGAGCCGCTTCGCATAGCAGCGGCTACCCGGCTCGCAGCGGTACATCCCGTACTTCTCGATAGCGTGGTAGCCGCTGGAGGTGTACAGCCCGATCGCCTCCGGCTGCGCCATACCGGTCTCCAACATCATGCGGGTGTGACCCGCAGCACTCGCCGTCGCCTCCAGCTCCGCGAGCATGGTTCGCGCCAGGCCGAGGCCGCGCGCGACGGGAACCACGTACATCCGCTTCATCTCGGCGTCCTGCTCACCGTGCGCCCGCCAACCGCCGCAGGCGGCCGCGGCGCCGTCGAGGTAGCCGAGCAGGAACAGCCCTCGCGGCGGCACGAA
>JBOHEL010000756.1:0-1729 GCA_050700995.1 Sciscionella sp.
AGCAGCGCGGTGCGGGCCGGTGGCTCCGCCCGCTCGATGCGCAGGATCACCGGCATCACCCGCGCGTCCGCCGCGGATTCGACCGCGGTGTGGCCACGCTCGCGCAAGGTCTCCAGCAGCAAGGTGTTCACGGCCGGGTGAGTTCCATACCGTCCGCAGCGTCCGCGGCCTCCACCTCGGCCCGGGTCACACCGAGCAGGAACAGCACGGCGTCGAGGAAGGGATGCGAGAGCGCGGCATCGGCCACCTCGCGCAGCGCCGGTTTGGCGTTGAAGGCGACACCGAGACCAGCGCAGGAGAGCATGTCGATGTCGTTGGCGCCGTCCCCAACAGCAACGCACTGCGCCAGCGGAATGTCGAACGCTTCCGCGAAACGCCGCAGCGCCGTCGCCTTGCCTGCCCTGTCCACGACCTCGCCCAGCAACCGCCCGGTGATCTTGCCAGCCACGATTTCCAGCTCGTTCGCGGCGCAGAACTCCAGCCCCAGCTCCTCGACCAACCGCGAGATCACCCTGGTGAAGCCACCCGACACCACCCCGCAATGGAAGCCGAGACGCTTCAAGGTCCTGACCGTGGTTCGCGCTCCCGCGGTCAACTGCAGTTCCGCGGCGACCGCGTCCAATGCCGACTCGTCCAGCCCCGCCAACAACGCCACCCGACGCCGCAGCGACTGCTCGAAGTCCATTTCGCCACGCATCGCGGCCTGCGTGACCGCGCGAACCTCGTCGGCGCAGCCGGCGCGCTCGGCCAGCATCTCAATCACCTCGCCCTGCACCAGGGTCGAGTCGACGTCGAACACCACCAGTCGCTTCGCTCGCCGCGCCAGGCCGGCACGTTCGACCCCGACGTCGAGTCCGACCCGCGCGGCGACCTCAGCGGTGGCCGAACGCAGCTGCTCGTCGGCGCCGTCGGTGTCCTCGGCGACCGATACCCGCAGTTCCAGTCCGGTGACCGGGTAGTCGGCGACCCGCCGCATCGCGTCGATATTCACATCGAGCGCGGCGAGCCTGCGGGCCACCTCGGTGAACGCCCGTGCCGTCACCGGCCTGCCGAGCACCACAAGGACGTGGCTCGATCCGAGGTCGGCGGTCCGTTCCGAAACGCCGATCTGAACCTCGACCTGCATCGCCACGGTGGCCATCGCCTGTTCCACCGACTCCTGTAACCCCTCGGCGTCACCGCTGGTGGCCACCAGCACGCCGAGCACGAGCCTGCTCCTGATCACCACCTGCTCCACATCCAGCAGGTCGACGCCGTGCCGGGTCAGCACCGCGAAAAGCACCGAGGTCACCCCTGGCTTGTCCGGCCCTGTCACGGTGATCAGCACAGCGGTACTCGGCGGGGAAGTGGTCACGGGTATTGATCTCCTAGCGGATCCGACGAAACAAGCCCCGGACGCAGCCTACTGGCAGGTCCGGGGCTCATCGTCGAGCGCGTGGTAGCGGGGCTCTTACTTCGACTCGTCCGCCGAGCCGCCGCCGACATGGGCGAGTTCAGCGGCGTGATCCTTGTGCTTGCCGCCGGTGTGCATCTCAATCTTCGCCCGTTCTGCCGCCTCCGGGTAGTGCAGGTCGAACGCGGGACGCTCGGAGCGGATCCGGGGCATCGAGGTGAAGTTGTGCCGTGGCGGCGGGCATGATGTGGCCCATTCCAGCGACGCGCCGAAGCCCCACGGGTCATCAACGGTGACAACCTCGCCGTAGCGGTAGGACTTGAACACGTTGTAGAT
>JBOHEL010000757.1:0-1723 GCA_050700995.1 Sciscionella sp.
CGCGAAGCATGATCACGTAGGCGAGTCCAGCGAAGACCGCCCCGCCGATCGCCCCGATCGTGTTGGGGTACGTGGAATGGTGGTTCGATGCCACCTCGCTGATGACGCGACAGGAGACATACCAGGCGCCCCATGATGCGACGGACGCACCGGCCGTGTCCTTGGTCCACCGCGGCTTGGACTGCCGTTCGGCTCGCTTCGTAAGCATCTTCTGCTCCCCCAGCATGCGGCATGCCTCCCTCGATCTCAGCCCGCTGTCAACCTATGAGCCCATGAGACACGTCTGCAACGCCATCGGCCGCGTCGGCGAACTTGCCGCTGGTGCGTACCGCCGACGGGGGTGATGGCACCGGCGGGATTCGAACCCGCGTCCGCCGGTCTCCCGAAGGAGCGCCGGCAATCCTAGGCCGCTGAACGACGGACCATCAGTGGCCTACGTTATGTGCGCACGAGGCGTCCGCCAACTCGTTTACTGGCGGCCACACGTCGCACGTCGCGCGTCGCACGTCTCGCGAACGGAGAGACCGGGCGGTCTGCTCGTGAGCTTCGGAGCGGACCGCCCGGCCACATTGGCCACTTGGCCTTGGCTGTGGACCTTCGATTTGGATCTTGCCTTGAGCTTCGACTCGGACAGGGTGCTGGGTTACGTCAGAAGCGTGCGCCGGTGCCGGTGCGGTGAGGGGCGCCGAACGCGGCTAGGCGCAGGTCTTGCTGCATGTCGAAGAAGGCCTGCTTGGGCTGGAGGTTGACGTCGTAGATCGTCGCGTAGCCCTCGCCAGTGAAGAAGCCGGGGACCCACGAGTCCGCGTCGCCGAAGCCCCAAACGGTGAAGGAGATGCACTCGGGGACGGACAGCGCGGCCTTGAGCATCTGCGAGAACTCGTACGGGTGGGCGAAGGTGGCCAGGTGGTCGGTCGGCACCTGAGTGTCGGGGGCGTCGACGAAGGTGCGCACGTCCGCCTCGGTGATCGCGATCTTGAGGCCCAGGCTCGCGAAGCGCCTGAAGTTGTCGGCCATGTTCGTCGGGAAGCCGTACTGCGTGTCCAGGTGCCCTTGGTCGCCGACGCCGTGGATTGGCACGCCGTGCTGCTTCATCTGCTTGAGCCATGCGTATGCCGCGTCGCTCTTGGCGTTCGTGCCGTCTTCGCCCGCGATGTTGTAGTCGTTGTAGAACAGCAGCGCGTGCGGGTCGGCTTCGTGCGCCCAGCGGAACGCCTGGGGGATGATGTCGGGGCCGAGGTGCGAGATCCAGAAGTTGTTCGGGTCGAGCGTCGAGGGGTTGGCGTCGGTGAAGAACTCGTTGGCCACGTCCCACTGCCAGATCTTGCCGCGGAACCGGGTGACCTCGGTGAAGATGTGCTGCTTGAGCAGGTCGGCCAGCTGCGAGTTGCTGATCGTGCCGTTGCTCACGCCGGTGGTCAGCCAGTCCGGCAGCTGGTTGTGCCACAGCAGGGTGTGGCCGCGTACGAGCTGGCCGTGCTGTTTCGCGAAGGACACCAGGCGGTCCGCGCCCGACCAGTCGAACACGCCCTGCTGGGGCTCCACCACCTGCCATTTCATCTCGTTGCCCGGGGTGACGACCGAGAACTGCTCGGCCAGCACCTCCGGATAGCCGGCGGTGTCCAGGTCGAACGGGACGACCGCGGTGCCGACGCGCAGGCCGATCCGCGCGGCCAACGCGCGCAACGAGTCTGACGCCGCGCCCGGGCCCGCGATACCGGGC
>JBOHEL010000758.1:0-1719 GCA_050700995.1 Sciscionella sp.
CTTCGCGTCGTAGGCCGCGAGTGCGTGTACCCGAGGGTCCCGGATACGCGGATGCTCGGCGAGCATCGCGAGCAGCTCGGAGAGAAGTACCGCCGAGCGCACATCTGCGAGCGTCGCGACGTCCCCTTGGCCGCCTGCGGCGTCGCGTGCCATGGCTTCCAACACCCGGTCGGCATCGGAGCGGGACGTAGCGGTGTCGGCAAGCCGCTCAACTGTGCCGCCGAGTGCGGCACGCACCTCAAGGCCGAGGTGACGCCGTGCGGCGACGACGATCTCCCGCGCGAGCGCGAGTACTCCTGGTTCAGCGCCTGCGGCAAGATCGGGCAGCAGCACGTACAGCCTGCCGCCGATGACGCTGACGAGTGCGCTGCGGCGGTAGGCGGCGGCGTGCACAGCGATCAGGTTCATCAGCTCGGCCTGTTTCAGCGCCAACTCGGTACGGCCGAGGGTGGGGGCTCCGTCCTCCTGGCGGAGCGCGAAGGCGGCGACCACTGCGGGCCGGCTGGCGTCTGCCCCGATATCACCTGCCATCGAATCCGCATCCAACCGCCCGGTCAGCAGGCCTCCCAGCAGGTTCTCCCGCAGCGGCTGGCCTGCCACAACCTCGGCGCGTTGCCGCACGAGCAAGGGTGCCGCGCTGCGGGAGGCTCCCAGTAGAGCGCGTTCGGACTGCTCGTTGAGCGGGTGGCAGCCTTCCTGTACCCAGATCGTGCCGAGTGGCCGTGACCCGGCATGGATGCCTGCCGCGATGCGACGGCGGATGCCAAGGTCCGGCCGCTCGTCGATCCGGACGATGCCCTCTCCCGACCGCAGCCGCCTGTAAACACCCCAGTCGCGCAGCATCGCAAGGTAGCGTTCCGGGCCCTGCCTGCCGAGGATCGACAGCCGTCGCAGCTCGTCCACCTCATCGGTGGAACGCGAGTACGCCAGCACCCGGTTGGCGGTGTCCTCGATCGTGACGATCCCGCCCGTGAGTGCCGCGATCGTCTGGGCGAGCCCGAACAGGTCGCCGAGCAGCTCCCCCTCCTGTGCCTCACCGGCGGATCGAGCGGTGTCGATCACGGAGCGGGCGAGCATCTCGACCTGGTCCCAGCGGGCTTCCTGGCGTACCCCGAGCAGCGCGATCCTGGCGTCGGTGGCGGTGGCCACCAGTGGGGTGCCCGCTTCGGCCTTCACCGCGACCGCGGCGGCTCCGGCGCGTGCCGCGGCCTTGACCGAGGGCGCGGCCGCGCGGCCCCTCGCCCCGATGACCAGCACCAGGTCACCGGCATTCAGGTCGATGGTGTCCTCGGGATCGAGGATGACCACGTCGGACACCTCGCCCGAAAGGCCCAATGGTGCGGCGAGCACCTCGACGAGCGGCTCGCCGAGTGCGCCGAGCACATGGCGGAGCTGGGCCGCCGCGGGAGTGGCGTCGGGTTCCATGAGCCTCTTGTTCAGTTCGACAATCCGATGCCGGCAAGATTAGCCGAGCGCACGGGACAGGCGGGCGTTGGCGACCCTAACGTTCGGGACGACCGACACCACCGCAGTAGCGAGGAGCAACCGTGGACGCCGTCACGCAGACCCCTGCCCCGCAGAACGAGCCGGCACTGGCGTACCTGCCGGGCAGCGCGGAGCGCGCCGAGTTGCAGGCGAAGCTGACCGAGCTCGCGGCGGCCGATCCGATCGACCTGCCCTGCACGATCGGCGGCGAGCAGCGGATGGGTGGCGGGCGGC
>JBOHEL010000759.1:0-1718 GCA_050700995.1 Sciscionella sp.
AGCGGTCAGCGTCCGGAATGCCTCTTCCAGCCCGGCCGCGGCGATCTCGATGTCGTGAGCTTCTGGGAAACGCGGGAGCATGGCGCGCAGTGCGGCATCGGAGTCGTCACAGAGCAGTTGCGCGCGCTCCCCCCGCAACTCGACGCCGGTAACGCCCGGAAGGCCCTCCAACTCCGGCATGCCTGCGCCGGGTACTACCGCGCGGATCGTCCTACCTGAAGCCGTCTTCGTGACCTCGGCGACGGAACCGTCGGCGACCACTTTGCCGCTGCGCATCAGCACCACCCGGTCGGCGAACTCCTCGGCCTCATCCAGGTAATGCGTGGCGAACAGCACGGTCTTGCCAGCCGCGGTGAACTCCTGCATCGACTTCCAGAACTCGCGGCGGCTGCCGACATCCATCGCCGCTGTCGGCTCGTCGAGCACGAGTAGGTCGGGATCGCATACCAGCGCTATCGCGAACCGCACCCGCTGCTTCTGGCCACCGGAGATCTTGGTGCAGCGGCGGGCCGCGAGGTCTTCGACTCCGGCGCGACGCAATGCCTCGGTCACCGTCATCGGCGAGCGGTGCAGCGAGTGGATCATCGCGACGGTCTCCCCGACGGTGGCGTCGTCGAGCAGCGTGCCGTTCTGCAGCATCGCCCCGATCGCGCCCTCACGGACGGCGTCGCCCGGCGTCCTGCCAAATATCCGCACCTCACCGGCGTCCTGCTCGGTCAGGCCGAGCAGCATGTCGACGGTGGTGGACTTCCCGGCCCCGTTGGGCCCGAGCAGCGCCACCACCTCCCCGGGCGCTATCACCAGGTCCACCCCGTCAACGGCATGCACATCGCCGTAGTCCTTGCGCAGCCCGCTCACGCTCACTGCGGCTCCCGTGGCGATCTCAGTCGCCCTATAGATATCAGTTGTCTCCCTCATGCCATAGATACTGCTAGCCGCCACGCAACCACACCCCCACCACGCGTCACGTTCCCGCCATGACAACTGTCATGACTGCTGAAAGTGGCTCTTGTTCCAAAGAGGTACACGAACGCCACTTTCACCACCATCAACGACACAAGGGCCACTTTCAGCAGTTATCCACATCGGACCGCCTCATCCACAGAAAGTGGGAATGACGAACGGTCGCGGCGAAATGGCGGCAGGCTCAGGCACATGTCACCGATGCGAGCGCTGATCGACCTGGACCGAGTCGGCACACTGTTCCTTCACAAGATCGCGAGAGCTGTCGAGCTCATCGAACTCGGCCTCTCCAGCCACACCATCTACCACCGGTGCCGGCCCAACGGCCCGTGGCAACGGCTGCTTCCTGGCGTCATCCTGCTCAGCTCCGCGCCGCCGGGACGAACTGAACGCATCCAAGCGGCACTGCGTTATGCCGGCACTGGCGCGCTCGTGACCGGCTGGGACGCCCTGGCACTGCACGGTATGAAGAACACTGTCTGCGGTGGACCGGTGCACCTTCTGGTGCCGTTGGACAAACAGGTGCGAAGCGCCACCACGGTGCAAATCGAACGTACGAAACGATTGCCCCGGCCAACGATGCGCTCAGGCTTCCCGGTCACCCACCTCAGCCGCGCCGCGCTTGACACGACGCGCCGGATAGACGATGTCGACCAAGCCCGCGCGACGCTGGCCGAGGCCGTGCAACGGGGTACCACCCCTGCCGCGTTGCGCGCCGAGCTTGGGTGCGGCAGCAACCGGGGCAGTGCGTTACC
>JBOHEL010000760.1:0-1717 GCA_050700995.1 Sciscionella sp.
CAGACGCTCGGTATCCGCAACTTCGGGTTCTCCCCGCTGCGGTTACCGGCGGATCTGGACTTCACGTCGCTGTTCCACGGTGTGGACGAGCGAGTACCCGTCGACGCCCTGGAGTTCGGCACCAGGGTGCTCGACAGGTTCCTGCGAGACTGCTGAGGGCACCGGGCCCGGCTGCCGCAGGCCTCAGACGATGACCGCTGGCGCCGCCCTCTTGGTGCGCTTTCGCCGCAGCCATACCCGGCGCGTGCCGTCGGCGTAGAGCAGCACCCGCGACAGTTCCCAGCCGGAAAACTCGGCATGGATGGCGAGCTGAGTCGCCGCGGTGAGGCGGGAGACGTTCGGCGGTAACCGCAGCGGCCGATACTCCCAATCCCCTTCAATCACGTCATCGTCACAGGCAACTGCCGCGCTACTCATTCCGCACCACCTGGATCCCTTCGCCGGCACCGGAAGCCACAATCACGGTACCGCTGCTGGGGTCGACTGCCACCACGTTCGGCTGGCGAACTGTGTGGATCCGGCGCTTCTCGACCGGTTCACCACCGGCCACGTCGTAGCCGACGACCTCGTTGCGAGCGGTGATGGTGACCCAGGCCAGGTGCGTGCGGGGGTCGTAGGTGATGCCGTACGGGGTGCCGGACACCGGGAACAACTGGCGCTCGAACACCGGCCCCAGTGAGAACACCAGCAACGCTCCGGTGCGCGCGTCGGTGACGAGCACCCTGCCGTATGAGTCGGCGACGGCGTTGACCGCACCCTGCCCAGCGCGCAGCCCGGCACCGAAGGTGCCGCCCGCCACGTCGACGTCGAACAGTGCCGAACGTAACCGATCAAGTACCGCCACATGCCCGGCCGAGACGAGCACCTCGTCGGGACTCACCTCGCCCGTGATTGTCTTGCGTACCCTGTTCCCGTCCAGCACGAGCAGTGCGTCCCTACCTGGCACCGCGACCAGCGTCTTGGAGCGGAACCGAGCGACATCGGTCGGCTGGCCAGGGACATCCACCGCGACGAACTTCCCCGACCGCAGGTCCACCCGCAGGAACTCGCGCGCGGAGGGCACCGGCACCAGCAGTGGACCGCCTGGCGCCGCGAGCGAGATATGCGCCGCCCGCCCCGGCAGCGCGATGGTGCGCGGTGCGGCCTCGGTGTCTGCCATCGAGTACACCAGCAGGCGCGGCGGCGCGGTGAGGGTGACCGCCAATGTGTGCGTCCGCTGATCGACAAGGGCCGCGGTGGCGTCCCCTGTCGCCGGCAGCACCGTCCCCTCGGGCGGGCTCGTGCTGTGCGGCGCCAGGGCAGGCGTGGCCGCCGACAGCGAGGCACCACTGTGCGTACCGCCGTGCGAGCAACCGGCGAGTGCCGTCGTGGCGGCCAGCAACAGTGCGGCGCACAGCACGGCTCGACGCAAGGTGGGCCTCCTGAGGTGATCGGTTCGCACGGGGCACAGCCAGAATGCCCGCCGCCCGCGCCGCCGCGTTGACCGGCCCCTGGCCTCACCGCAGCGGTGCCTCCGGGTAGCTCAGTTCTATACCGCTGACATCGTCGAGTGCGGCGCGGATGGCCGGCGGCAGGGTCAGGTCCTCCGCGGCGAGCGAACCGGTCAGCTGGCCGGTGTCGCGGGCTCCCACGATCGGTGCCACCACTCCTGGGCGGTCACGGATCCAGGCCAGCGCGACCGCGAGTGGTGACGTGCTGAGACCTTCCGCGGCGGTGG
>JBOHEL010000761.1:0-1714 GCA_050700995.1 Sciscionella sp.
CCCGTGGCGCGTGCGTGATCGGCGCGGACCCGAGTGGCGCCCTGCGAGACCACGATGTCCTTGAAGTCTATGGTGTTGGTTTTGCCGTCGACGTCGGACGAGGCGGCGTCGACACTGATTTTCTCCTTCGCATCGATGGGCAGGAGTTGCCGGGCCGCGGCGTCGGCATGGGAGAGCGCCGGCGCCAGGGCGAGGCAGAGGAGCCAGAGGCTATTGCGAGAAAGTGCCATGTACGGCGGATTCTAATTGCACGCGGTGGTCCTTCAAATTGGCGATGAGCCCGACGGCGCTCAGCGGCCGCCCGGACCAGATCATCTGCACGGGCTCCTGGGTGCTGACGATATCGCGGCGGATGTCCACCGACAGTGCGGCGGTGGAGATCTGCGCCGCGCCCGAAGCGGGCAGAATACCCGAGACATGCACGTTGCCGGACAGCTGCACCTGCTGCGCGGCCTGCGCCAGGTCGCCGCGATCCGCTGTCACGGTCCAGGGATTGCCGTCCGCGTCGCGAAAGCTCATCTGCACCTGCGTGAGCCGCACCTGGCCCTCGTTCGGCAACTGGCGGACCGTGGCGGCATTCAAGGTGTAGATCGGCCGCCCGTCGGCACCGGTCTCGACGAGACTCGCTTCGGTCGCTGAATACCCTTCGTTGAACGCGTTCTCCCGTACTCTGGTTGACGCGGGAGCCGTCCCTTGCTGCCGCGAGAGCATCACCGAGGCGACGATCACCGCAATGATGGTGAGGACGGCAAAGAGGCGGTAAATCATGTGAGTGCAGCGGCGCGCCGGCGCGCCTCGAGGAGGTAGTCGCAAACTTCCCGTACCGCGCCGCCTCCGCCAGGAAGCCGGGTAATCACGCGCGCGACGTTGCGCGCCTCCGGGTGGGCGTCCGCGACCGCAAAGGAAACGCCTACCTCGCGCATCAGCGGCACGTCCGGCAAATCATCGCCCACACAGGCGCACTCGCTCGACGGCACTCCGAGGCGCGTCCGCAGCCGGTGAAAGGCGGCTAGCTTGTCCTCCACGCCCTGCGCCAGGTGCCGTATACCCAGCTCCCTGCACCGCCTCGCCGTCATGCCGGAGCGCCGGCCCGAGATGACGGCCACCTCGATACTGGCGGCCTCGAGCTGCTTGAGGCCCAACCCGTCGTGAACGTGAAAGACCTTCAGCGCTTCGCCGCGCGTTCCGTAATAGAGACGCCCATCCGTCAACACCCCATCGACGTCGAGCACCAGGAGGCGCACTCGAGCGGCGGCATCGGCCGGGGTGCTCGCGGTCGCGGCGCTCACATCACGCCGGCGCGGAAGAGATCGTGCACGTTGAGCGCACCGAGCAGACGTCCCTGCTCATCGGCAACCGGGAGCGCGGTGATGCGATGCACCTCCATCAGGTGCACTGCCTCGGCCGCGAGATCGCGTGGTGCGATGCTCTTGCATGGCGAAGTCATCACCTCCCCCATGGTTGCGCTGTGGATGTCGGTCCGATGATCCAGCGCGCGGCGCAGATCACCGTCCGTGAACACGCCAAGAATCCTGTTGGTATCGTCCACGATGACGGTCATCCCCAGACCCTTGCGGGACATTTCGAGCAGTCCCTCGCCCAGTGGCGCCTTGGCACCGATGCGGGGCAAGGCGTCGCCGGTGCGCATGATCTGCTCTACGTGCAGCAGAAGTTGACGTCCCAGGCTTCCGCCGGGGTGCGAGCGCGCGAAGTC
>JBOHEL010000762.1:0-1711 GCA_050700995.1 Sciscionella sp.
TCGGCAAGGACGGCGAATCGCACCCACGGCGCATTCTGCGGCTCGGCGAGGACCGAGCCTCCGAGCTCACGCGCTCGCGCAGTGATCGCGTCCACGTCGTCGACGGCGAAGGTCACGCTCCAGCGCGCTGGGGCACCCTCGCGGGGCAAGATCGTCGCCACGACGTCCTCGAAGCCCTCGGGTGCGCCCATCTGCTTCATCCCCGCGCGCAGGCCGGGGTTGAGCTCCTCCAGATGGTCGCCGTAGCCCGGCAGAGCCCACATCGGCGAGCCGGCGTCGATCGTCGTCCAGCCGAACACGGCGCCGTAGAAGGCCCGTGCGGCCTCGACATCGTCGGTGTGCAGGTTGTTGAAGTTCACCGCGCCATGCTCGTTGACCGCCGCCGAGCCGCGGTGCGATCCGGGCTGCCACACGCAAAAGACCGCGCCCTCGGGATCGGCGAACACGCCCATCCGCCCCGAGTCAAACACGTCGAAGGGCTCGGAGAGCACCCGCCCGCCCGCCTCGCGCACCCGGGCTGCGGTGCCGTCGGCGGACTCGACGCGGATGTAGGTGTTCCACATGGCCTGCGGCGGCGCACCAGGGGACTGCGAGGAGATCGCGGCCGCGTCCCGGCCGCCGATGCGGGCCATGTAGTAGTGAGCTCCCGCGTCGGGGGGCATCGCGTCCTCGGTCTGCCACCCGAAGAGCCCGGAGTAGAACCGGGCGGCGTCGGCGGGGTCGGGCTGGCTGGTGTCGACCCAGCACGGCACCCCGGCTGGGTAATCCTCGCGCGTGCTCATGTCGGCAGCCTACAGCGGCTCTCATCGAGCATCCCGGCAGCGAGCCGCTAGAGCTGGACCGCGCGGATGTCATCGCGGCATCGGATGGCATCACTCACCTGCGGCACCCGATCAAGGATGACGTCTAAGAGCCACGCCGACCACGCTATACGTCAGCGCGTCGCGCAAGCGGATCCGCTTCCGCACGCCAGCGGGAAGCGCCGAGGCCGACCGATGGGCGCCGGAGCCGTCGCGGAATGCGCTCCGGGCCTCACTCCGGCTATGCCAGCCGAAGGCGGACCGTGGTCCAGCAGCGATCACGCACGACGAACCGCACGCACGGGCCACCGAGAAGCGACAGCTGATATTCGCCGTCGGGCAATCGGTACCGCATCCGGGCCCCGGGCGTCCGTCACCAGGGAGAGTGCATCCTCGATGCCAGCCGTGCGCACCTTCACCTGCGCAAAGCGCAAACGGCGGTCGTCGCGCGTTGCGGCCTGCAGCGCTAGCTTCAGCCCGCCAGAGGTCGGCATATGGCCAAGGTAGCGCTCCGTCGCCTGATGGGCTACGCGGCTCCGAGGGCTGTCCGTAGGCGATCCCCAAGTGGACACTGGGTTTCCGGACTCAGACGTGATCGTTCTTGTTCCAGAGCTGATGGGTGAGGCCACTAGGCGAGGTGACCGACTCGACCGTGAAGCGATCTTCGGCGCCGCTTGATCCCTCCCAAAGGGATACGCCGCGCCCGAGGGTGATCGGCACGATCACCAGGTGCATGAAGTCGATCAGGTCGGCCTGGAGAAACTGACGCACTGTCGAGGGCCCTCCGCCGATGCGGACATCGCAACCATCTGCGGCTTCCTGGGCTAGGCGAAGCACCTCGTGTGGGGGTCCGTCCACGAACCGGAAGCTCGTCCCATTGGGAAAGGCAATCGTCGGGTGCGGGTGGTGAC
>JBOHEL010000763.1:0-1707 GCA_050700995.1 Sciscionella sp.
ATCCGGAAGAGGCTAGTGTCCGCGTACGGCGAGCGCGAGGTATCGGTGTTCGACGTCGTCGACCGACTCGCAGCGCCAGCCCGTTTCAGCCAGCGCGGCCCGGATACGGGGGTCCGCGCGGATATCATCGTCCGCGAGCTCGCGCCCACGCCTGCCGGCGAGCCTCGCCCTACCGACCGGATGGAACAGCGCCAGACGTCCGCCATGGCGGCACACCCTGGCGAATTCTCGCAGGCAGGAACCCGGATCGTCCGCATGAGGCAGCAGCCCCGCGGCGAGGACGGCGTCGACAGAGTCACAGGCCAGCGGCAACCGCATCGCATCAGCCAGTACCAGCGTGGCCACAAACCGGCGGTCCCTCAGGGCGGCTTCCGCGAGCATCTCCGGTGTCAGGTCGACCCCGACGACCATGCCCACAGGCCCGACCGATTCCCGGAGCGGCGCTAGCGCCCTGCCGGTACCACAGGCGACGTCAAGGACGGTGCCGCCCGCCGGTGCGGCCAACTCGGTGACAGCTTGCTCATAACTCGGGCCATCGTCAGGAAAGCGGTCCTCCCAACCGGCCGCACGTGGGCCGAAGAACGCACGAGTCGCAGCCTGCCGCGCAGCGTCGTTGGCGGGCGGGGTGCTGGGCTCGGCCGGATGCCGTGAGGATGGTGTCATGGCGCCATCATTCCCGACGAGCGAAGCCGCTAAGGACAGGTACGGTTTCTGGGGTTTGGCCCTCTTCAAGACCCCCAACCCCCGGGTCGAGGTCGTCCGACGCGGCATGGTCACCGGTCGGGAGGGTAGGCCGCGGGCAGGGTCGCCGCGTAGGGCGCGAGTTCGACCGCGGCACGGAACGCGGCGCGCATCGTGGCGTGCGATGCCTTGCCGGTGCCGGCGATGTCGAACGCGGTGCCGTGATCAACCGAGGTGCGCAGGATAGGCAGGCCGACTGTGACCGATACCGTACCGTCGAAATCGAAGGTTTTCGACGCGATATGGCCCTGATCGTGATAAAGCGAAAGCACGCCGTCGTAGCGGCCCTGCAGCCCTTGGTGGAAGACCGAATCCGCCGGGATCGGTCCGGATACGCCCAGGCCCTCAGACACGGTCTGCCGCACCGCTGGGGCGATCGCCGTAATCTCCTCATCGCCGAACTTGCCATTCTCGCCGCCATGCGGATTCAGCGCGGCCACGGCCAGCCGCGGCTGCTCGGTTCCGAACACCCGCAGCGCCGTATATGCCTCACGGATCGCGTGCTCTACCCGCTCCTTGCTCAGGTTGTCCAGTGCCTCTCGCAGCGACATGTGCCGGGTCGCGAAGAAGATCTTCAGGCCGGACACCCAGAACATCGTGTTGAACCGGCTCGATCCGGTAAGTTCACCGAGCATTTCGGTGTGTCCCAAGTGTTTCGAGCCGGCAGCCCAGATCGACTCCTTGTTGATCGGCGAGGTCACCACGGCGGCCGCCTGCCCTGCCTGTGCGGCATGCGTGGCTGTCTCGATGGCGGCGACCGCAGAGCGGCCCGCCGCGGCGTTCACCTCGCCCCACGGCAGATCCCGCGTGATGAGGCCGAGGTCCAGGATGTCGAGCACGCCGGGCGTGAAACGAGCCTGATCGATACTGCTCACCGGGTTGACCTCGACATCGAGTCCCAGCACTCGAACCGCCCTGCGCAATACGTACGCGTCACCGACCGCGATGCCCCGTGCCGTTTCGCCG
>JBOHEL010000764.1:0-1699 GCA_050700995.1 Sciscionella sp.
CACTGTACGTAACCAACAGCGGCACAGCAAGGCAGCGCCGACGCCCGCGGGTCACTCGTGTAAGGTCAGGAGCCGCTGCGGATGTAGTTCAATGGTAGAACATCAGCTTCCCAAGCTGAATACGCGAGTTCGATTCTCGTCATCCGCTCAGAAGCATGTATGGCCACGTCAGAGGCAGTATGCGAGCGTGACGCCTCGCTGATTTCTCGGGCTCTTCGTTCGAAGCCGTCGCGGCAGGCCGTCTCGCGTGAGCGCGACGAGCAGTGCCGGTAGTGGGTCGATCACCTGCACCGTCGCGATCTCAGTGCAGGTGATCGTGTCTGTGGTGGTCGTGATTCACGTCCTGGGGGTGCTCGATCGGGGACGCATGCCGTACGTGACAGAGTGTACGGGGCTGAGTTCGAAGTGGTCGAGTTCGGTGAAGCCATGGCGCGTCAGCAGGTCGTCGTAGGCAGCCCTCGGCAGCAACTGGTCATCGATCTGCGCCTCGAAGTACTGGATGCCGGTCATGACAAGACCGGGCAGGCTGCGCAACCCGTCGGCGGTGGTGGGAAAGGGGAAGTCGGAGATCACGAACCAACCGCCTGGCTCGACCGCGGCCAGGACGTTGGCGGTGACGCGGTCAATATCGCGGCATTCATGCATGGAGATGTTGTTGATGACACACGCCGCGGGTCGGTCGAGGACCATCTCTTCCAGGGGGCTGTGCACCAGCTGGCACCGGTGCAGCAGTCCGGCATCGGCGAGGCGCCGCTCGGCCCGGTTGAGAGAGTGTTGGTCACCGTCGACGCCAACGATCTCGCAGCGCGGATAGGTGCGAGCGAGCCGCTCCAGCCCGACTCCGGAGCCGCACGCGGTGTCGACAACCCGACACCCTGCCTCCAGGCGTGCCGTCAACCCCGGAACGCGGGCCAGCCCGCCTGGGACTAGCCGGGTATAGAACGGGCTGCCGGTGCCTGCGACCCCCTCGATCCAGTCGGGGCCACAGCCGTCCCACCACAGTCGCGCACCGCTTTCGAGGCTGTCTTCGAACCGATCGAAGACCTCGGGTAGCTCGAACACGGTGAACACGCCGCCGACGTACGCCGGATGCTCGGTATCCAGCAGCAGTGTGGCCACGTGCGGGGCCAGCCGGTATCGCCCGTCCAACACCGGGCGAGGATCGCCAGAGTCGGGCACGCGGTCGCACAATCCGCTGGCGTTGGCGCCACGGCACCACACCGCCACATAGAACGGATCGAGGCCCAGTTGCTGGGCTAGCTCATCGGGGATCAAGCCGGCAGGGGACTCGGCGAGGGCGCGGATTAACCCGCGACGCAGGCCGAGGGCGATGGTGCGGTGGCCGACATAGCCCGCGACTTGCGCCAGCAGGTGGGGAACCTGCTGGCCGATCGTGGGCTCGGCACCCGGCTGCGGCACGGGGATTTCGGTGATGGTCATGGTGGCGGCACCTTGGCAAAGTTGAGTGCGGTCTGTGTTTCCGACAGTGCGCGCCCACCAGTAGGCCTGGGTAGTTCTATATCTGTACTGGACCGGTTCAACATCTGTACCAGGCGGTATGGGCGCAGCCTCCCCATACCGCCTGGCCAAACCACCGTGGCGGGCCTACCGTTGCATCACCACCATCGGATGGTGAGGGCCCCGCGATGACGAGCTACGGACAGTTCTGCCCCGTCGCCAAGGCGATGGAGCTGCTCGA
>JBOHEL010000765.1:0-1697 GCA_050700995.1 Sciscionella sp.
ATCCCCGCTGCGATGCCGGTGTCATCGCGATCTTCTGCGATCGAGTCCTCGCTGGGCGCAGACCAATCGTCTACGGCGATGGGCGCCAGACCCGCGATTACGTCTTCGTGGCCGACCTCGTGGCGGCCAACCTGGCCACCGCCCGAGCCGTTGCGCCAGCGCACCGTGAGTACAACGTGGGTACCGGCACCGAAGTCACGGTGCTGGAGCTGGCCCGGGCGGTTGCGGCGGCGGCGGGCGTTGACCCGGTGGACTTCGAGCCCGACTTC
This sequence comes from Sciscionella sp., assembly GCA_050700995.1. Lineage (GTDB taxonomy): Bacteria > Actinomycetota > Actinomycetes > Mycobacteriales > Pseudonocardiaceae > JBOHEL01. Next base: position 270 of record JBOHEL010000765.1, read on the forward strand.
GCACCTGCCCGCCCCGGCGAACTCCTCCGCAGCTGCCTCGACGTCACCCGCGCCCGATCGGATCTGGGCCTGCCGCCACCCACGCCATTGCCCGAAGGGCTCGCTCGCACCGTGGATTGGGTCCGCTCGGTGGGCGTGCGTATCCTCCCCGCGAATGAGTAGTCCCGAGGAGCGCACCGTGAGCACCATCGACATCATGCTGCCCTACTACGGGCCGGTGTACCTGATGCAGGCGGCTGTGCGCAGCATCCTCGAGCAGGAGGATCCCGACTGGCGGCTGACGGTGGTTGATGACAACCACCCCGAGCCCGGCATTGCGGAATGGTTCACGTCCTTGGGAGACGAGCGCATCCGATACCTGCGCAACGAGCGGAATCTGGGTGCCAACCGCAACTTCCAGCGCTGTGTGGACCTCGTCGAGCATGACGTGCTCGTGATCATCGGTTGCGACGACCTGATGCTCCCGAACTACCTCAGCACCGTCCGGGCGGCGTTCGCGGAGTTCCCCGACGTCACCATCGTCCAGCCCGGCGTGCAGGTCATCGACGACCGCGGGGCCCCTGCTCGGGGGCTGGTCGACTCCGCGAAGCGGCTGCTGTACGCGCCGCGCGTGAATGTGCGCACCGAGCTGGGCGGTGAGCAACTCGCGGCGAGCCTGCTGCGGGGCAACTGGCTCTACTTCCCGTCCATTGCCTGGCGCTCCGCGGCAGTCCGTGAGGTCGGATTCCGCGACGGCCTGCACGTGGTTCAGGATCTCGCCCTGGTGCTCGACTTGGTCGAGCGCGGTGCGCGGCTGGTAGTCGACCCCGAGGTGTGTTTCTCTTACCGGCGGCACCGGGCCAGCTACTCGTCATGGCGGGCGCTGGACGGCAGCAGGTTCGTCGAGGAGCGCTCGTTTTTCCTTGCGGCGGCGGCCCGGATGGAGTCCCGCGGCTGGCACCGGGCGGCCCGGATCGCGCGCAGGCACACCTCGTCCCGACTCAACGCGCTGACACTGATGCCAGCGGCGGTGCGCAAGCGGCACCGCAGCGGGATGCGGGTGTTGGCCCGGCACGCGTTCGGCCCGGCGCTGCCTCGCTGAGCGGCTCAGCTAGCTGAGTGACGCTCTTCGACTAGCGGCTCAGTGAACAGTCCACGGTCGCGGTTGGTCAGCTCGGCGTCCCGCAACGCCACGGTACGAGCCAGATCGGTCAGGTGGTTACTGATCTCGCGCTGGCGAAGGTAGGTGTTCAGCATGCCGAACACAAAGGCGACGACCAACAGGTAGAGCACCAGGTCGGTGCCGCGCCCGACGCCGATCTGTTGGGCGGCCCACGTCGTATCGTCCGGCCGCAGCACCGCATAGATGTTCACCACGATGAACGCGAAGAACGCGATCCGCTTGCTCGCGCGGATGTGGACGTTGTGCGCCAAGCGTACGAAGTAAAC
>JBOHEL010000766.1:0-1692 GCA_050700995.1 Sciscionella sp.
ATCGTCCGGGTACTGCAGCAGCACCGAGGCGATCTTGTAGGTGAGCGCCTCACCGCGCGTGCTCACGGCCGCTCCCCGAACATGCCCGGTGCCGCGTCCTGACCGTTCCAGCCGAGCAGGTTGAACCGCGTCCTGCCGTCGGAATCGGCGAACATGCTGCCAGAGCCTGGCGAACTGCCCGGTCCCGCGGAATGGCTGGGTGCCAGCCCGGAGAGAGTGTCCTCAAGGTGCGCGCCACTGTCCGCGGCGCCGCCAGGGTAGTCCAGCGAGCAGTGTTGCGCCATCAGCCTGCCAGCGTCCTCGGCATGCACCTTGGGAATGACATAGCGCTCGTCGTACTTGGCGATCGCCAGCAACCGGTAGAGATCCGCCACATCGTGCTCGGTCATACCCGCCGACTGAAGCAGGGCCGCGTCGGTGGCATCGCCGACCTGTTGCGCCCGCATATGCCGCCGCAGCACCGTCAGCCGGTGCAGCGACGCCTCTACCGGTGCGGTGTCCCCTGCGGTGAACAGGTTCGCCAGATACTTCATCGGGATGCGCATCGAGTCGATAGCGGCGAAAACGTGGTCGGGATTCTCGCTGTCGTATCCCGCGGCGGTAACAGCCTCGGTGACCGGAGAGAGCGGCGGGATATACCAGACCATCGGCATCGTGCGGAACTCCGGATGCAGCGGCAGCGCCACCCTGTGGCGCTTGATCAGCGCGTAGACCGGGGATCGCTGCGCCGCGTCGATCCAGTCGTGCCCGATGCCCGCGCGCTCGGCGGCGTCCCGCACGGCGGGGTCATCGGGATCGAGGAAGACGTCGAGTTGCTTGGGATACAAGTCGTGCTCGTCGCGCACGGAAGCTGCCGCCAGCACCGCGTCCGCGTCGTAGAGCATCACGCCGAGATAGCGCAGCCTGCCGACACACGTTTCCGAGCAGATCGTCGGCTGGCCACTCTCGATGCGCGGATAGCACAGCGTGCACTTCTCCGCCTTGCCGGTGCGGTGGTTGAAGTACACTTTCTTGTACGGGCAACCGGACACACAGAATCGCCAGCCACGGCAGCGATCCTGGTCCACGAGCACGATGCCGTCCTCCTCCCGCTTGTACATCGCGCCGGAAGGACAGGACGCCACGCACGAGGGGTTCAGGCAGTGCTCGCAAATTCGAGGCAGGTAGAACATGAACGCGTCCTCGAACTGCAGGCGCACCTGTTCGGCCAGCCCCGCGAGGTTCGGATCCAGTCTCGCGTTGTCTGGGCTGCCCGCCAGGTCGTCGTCCCAGTTCGGTCCGGCCTTCGGGTCCATGTCCCTGCCGGTGAGCTGCGATTTGGGGCGGGCACTGGGAAGCGAGTCCGAAAGCGGGGCGGTGGTGAGCCGTTCGTAGTCGTAGGTCCACGGCTCGTAGTAGTCGTCGAGCGAGGGCAGGTCGGGGTTGTAGAAGATGGAGAGCAACCGCTTCAACCTGCTGCCCGATTTCAACATCAGCTTGCCGCGCCGGTTCAGTTTCCAGCCGCCGTTGTAGTGGTTCTGGTCCTCGTATCCGGTGGGGTAACCGGTACCGGGTTTCGTCTCGACATTGTTGAACCACACGTATTCGCTGCCCGGCCGGTTGGTCCAGGTCTGCTTGCAGGTCACCGAGCAGGTGTGACAGCCGATGCATTTGTCCAGGTTCATCACCATCGCGACCTGCGCCATGACCTTC
>JBOHEL010000767.1:0-1682 GCA_050700995.1 Sciscionella sp.
GAGCAGGATGAGCGTGGCGGGGTGCAGGTGCTGGCGGTCGCTCCGGGCACAGTCGACACTGCTATGCAGGCGAAACTCCGCAACACTCCAGAGGCGGACTTTCCGAGCCGTCAGAAGTTCCTGGGCCTTCATGAACAAGGCAAGCTCAGCGATCCTCAGCAGGTGGCGGGTCAGATCTGGGCACTGCTCGACCGAGGCCTGGACAATGGAAGCGTGATCGACCTCCGAGATCTAGTCCCTTCGTAATCCGAATCGGCACTTGCTCCGCTTGGTCGAACGGCGCAGGCGGAAAACACATGCGATCGCGGCTAAGGATAGTCCTGGGCGATGGTGTCGCGGGAGCGCGGCCAGGTCCAGGTGCCGGTTGACCTGGCGATAGCACCGGCGACAACGCTCACTAGCAGGTCTCGGGTCATTCCGCCGACGCCCTCGAGCCCGGCCTTGAGCTTAAGGCGTTTCTCCGGATCCGGTTCGTTCACGGCACCCTCGACGAGTACCGCCAGCATCCGATCGGCCAGTAGCTCAGCGCTGTCGGGCCACCCACCGACACCGCACAGCGAGCGCCCGGTGGCATCCGTGATCACGGGCACCGCTGGCTCGCCACCTCGTCCGGGGCCGCTGCAGTTGACCGCCACCGGGTAGTTGTAAGAGCTCAAGCGGCGCAACGACTCCCGCACATTGTCGTAGTGCTCCTCGGGAAAAACACGCAGCGCCTCACCCACCTCGACACTGTGCCCGTTGCGCTCGAACCGTTCGACCACCCAATGCAGCACCTCGAAATCATCAGACCACAGCTCTTCCACGCGACCAGCTCCCAAGTCCGTCCACACGATCATGATCTATGGGAGGAGTACCAACCGGCGGAGGTGGTTTTCTGAAGTGCCACCTCCGCCGGTCCCCCGTTTACGCTCGCCGGCCCGACCTCGCTCCTCCCCCGCTGGGGTGGCCACGGTGAGGTCGAAAAATCGACGAGACGAAGCATGGTGGTGTCTTCCTTCCTTCCTTCCAGTCCTGCCCGCCGCATGCATGATCCCGTCAGATCAGACCACAGGACTGCGCCTCTTTAGATTTCGGCAGCATAAAATCACATCTTCGACTGCTCTCTGTTCTGACCCCCCCAACGCCGAGGCTGCGGAGAAATCCGAATGGGATACGCAACGGTTTCAGTAGACGGTTCATGAGACGTCCAGGACTACTCCCTGCTGTCGCCGAGTAGGGCTATCCGCAGCCGCCCGAACAGATCTGGTGTCGAACTCGGCTCGGAGCATTCGTAGTCAACACCGCAGGCCAGCACACCACCGCCATCGCCCACCAGATCCAAACCCTGGTGGGCACGTCTGCCACGGCGTGTTCGACCCCCCACCAGATGCGCTCATCATCCACTGGCTCTACCTGGCCGCGGTCACGGTCCTCGCCACCCTCGGCCTCGCCGCAGCCGCAGCCATCCGGCAAGCCCACCGGTCACCGATCAGCATCCTGCGCGAACTCTGAGAGCTCGGTCGCACGTGGGGAGTCGGGCAGCGGTGGTTCGGCAGCGGCGGCTTGGTGGCGGGTCAACGCGAACGCCGCCGCAGTGAACAGCACGAGGGCACCGGCTTCGGTGGCAATGGCCCAGGGGGTGTGACACGGGCGACCACAACACACACCGCCGCCGCACCGAACGCGAGCAGACCGGGCAACAA
>JBOHEL010000768.1:0-1673 GCA_050700995.1 Sciscionella sp.
AACCCGGCCCGAGGGTGACGTCCTGGAGTTTCAGTCCGGTCAGCTCCGAGACGCGAAGTCCGGTGTGGAGCGCGACCAGCAGCAGTGCGCGGTCTCGCCGCCCGGTCCAGGTCCCGGTCTCCGGCGCGGCCACCAGGGCGTCGGACTCGTCCTTGGTCAGGAAGCTGACGATCGCACGGTCGAAGCGTTTCGGCGGGATCGCCAGGACCCGCTGGATCTGGCCCGCGTGTTCCGGGGCGCGCAGCGCGGCGTAGCGGAAGAACGAGTGGATCGCGGCCAGGCGGGAGTTGCGGGTCGTGACGCTGTTGCCGCGCTCGGACTCGAGGTGGCCGAGGAACGCGCCGATGGCCGGTGCGTCGAGGTCGGCGAGGGAGAGTTCGGCGGGATGGCGCCCGGTGCGTTGCTGGGCGAACGCGAGAAGGAGCTTGAAGGTGTCGCGGTAGGCGGCGACCGTGTGCGCGCTGGCCTGGCGTTGGAGCATCAGCTTGTCGGTGAAGAACCCTTGGAGCAGCGGGGCGAGATCGTTCACGGCCGGCCTCCGAAGGCGTCCTCGAGCCTGGCGGCGGCAAGGGCGAGTAGTTCCGGGGACCCTGTCAGGTACCAGTAGGTGGACTTCGGATCGGCATGGCCGAGGTAGGTGGTCAGTTGCGGCAGCCTGGCTTGCACATCCGCTCCGTCCCGATACCAACTGGTCAGCGTGTTGACCGCGAACGTGTGGCGGAAGTCGGCCAGGCGCGGTCGCCGCCGCCCGGCCGGTGTGGCGATGCCCGCTGCGTTGATCAGCGCGGCGAACGGGTACGAGAGGTTCTGTTCGTCAAGCCGGGTGCCCCGGGTGGAGATGAAGAACCCGGGCATGGTGGTGTGCGGGAAGCGCAGGTCGCGGGCCCTGGTGTAGGCGCGCAGCGCGGACGTCGTGCTGGGGTGCAGCGGCACCTGGCGGGACTTTCCGAACTTCGAGTCCCGGATCGTCAGGAGACCGTCGTCGAGGTCGACGTCGTCACGGTCCAGGCGGCAGACTTCGCCGGTGCGCATCCCGGTCACCCACAGCAGGGAGATGAAGGTGCGATACGTCACCGCCCGCAACGGCGGTTCCAGCGTGTCGGCCGCCTCCAGCAGGGCGGCGAGGTCGCTTTGGCTGTAGAGATACGGGGTCACCCGCCGGTAGTGGCGGGTGAGGATGTCGACCGGGGGGATCTCGGTGGCCGGGTCCAGGACGGACAGGTGCCGGGCGAAGATCCGCGCGACCATGAGGCGCCGGCTCCACTGCACCTCGTCGGTGCTGCGCACGGTCCCGGTCGCCCAGGCCACCGCGGCCTGGGTCGTGACGGTCTCGATCCCGTGCTCCTCCAGATACGTGATGAAACTGAGTAGTTTGGTGCCGAAGGTGGTCAGCTTGAAGCCCAAGGCACGGCGCATCGCCAGATACTCCTCGGCGCGCTGTCGCAGAACGCTCATCGCGCACCGCCCTCGGGCCAGATCGCGGCGAGGGCGCGCAGCACCCGGTGGTCGACCTTCGCATACCCGGCAGTACTCAGTTGGCTGCGATGCCGCAGAACCTGGCCGACCTCGGCCAAAGGCGAGCCGGCCGCCAACATCTCGGTGGCCAGGGTATGGCGCAGCCGGTGCGCCCCGAGCCGGGGAAGTCCCGCCCTCTCACAGGCCCTACCCAGGAT
>JBOHEL010000769.1:0-1663 GCA_050700995.1 Sciscionella sp.
GATCCGAGTCGGCAATGACGGCCGGAAGCGCTCGGTCACCCTGCCGGGCATCGGCGCTGTGTGCGTTCATGATGACACCCGCCGGCTAAGACGCATGCTTGTCAAGGGTCGAGCGAAGATCCTGTTCGCCACCGTCAGCCACCACGCCGGTCGCTGGTGGGTGGCTCTCAACGTTGAGGCTGCCGACCTGCACCCGGCCCACTTTCATGTGGCCCGAGCCGCCGACGATCACCGCGGATGGGTCGGCGTGGACCGCGGATTATCGGCGTTCCTAGGTGCTGCCACCGCAGTCGGTGACGAAGTAGCCCGCATTGCCGATGCGCCAAGAGCGCTCACAACCGGGATGCGCCAGCAGCGACACCTGGCAAAGAAGTTGTCCCGCAAGAAGGAACGATCACACAACCGCCGGCAAGCCGCGGCACGGCTGGCGCGCCACCACAACCGCTCCGCCAACATCCGCCGCCACTTCCTGCACCGGGTATCGAACGAGTTGGTCAAGACCCACGACCGGCTCGTAATCGAAGACCTCAACGTGGCCGGAATGCTCCGTAACCACCGCCTCGCCCTAGCGATCAGCGATGCCGCCTGGTCCGAATTCGCCCGCCAGCTGCGTTATAAGGCCCAGTGGCGAGCAGGCCACGTCGTTGTCGCCGACCGCTATTACCCGTCAAGTCAGATCTGCTCACGATGCCGCACACGCAACTACCAGTTGACGCTGGCCGACCGGATGTTCAGGTGCCCGTGTGGGCATTCCGGCGACCGCGACCTCAACGCCGCGATCAATCTCGCCCACTGGGCTCAGAACCACGCTCACCCCGAACCCCGGACCCCCAAGCACGGAGGCCGGGTCACCAAGGCCCGCCGACGGGACGGCGCTGACCGGCACCCTACGCGTGTCGGTGAAACCAGCCCGAAAGACGCGGGAACCGACGTTCATCCTGCGCCGGCAGTTTGAACCGACGACGCCCGAGAAGGGCGGAGCCGAACACTCAACCAGAGCTGTTCGACTCGCTTTATTCGCGCCTTAGCCGCGACTCCACGAACCGCTCCAGTTGTTCCCACGCGCGGACCACCTGGGCATACGGGGGGGCGGGCTTGCTCACCGAGTCGGAATCCAGGACATAAGTCGCCAGCTTGCCCAATGGGCGCGATGCTGCGAGCGCCTTGTCGACGGTGTTGTCCTCGGCGTAGTCCCCGACATCGCGAAGCAGCTCGACGGCCAGATCGAGCTGGTCTCGGTCCACCGCATCAGGTCCGTCGGCCAAGTCGTCGGCCAGCCCGGTCAGCACGTAGACGTTGTCGTCGGTGACATCCACCCGCAGGGAGCCGTCGGTCGCCGCGGTGCGGATGTCGTCATAGGTGCTCAGGTCGGACAAGTCGTGGTCGTGCTCGTCAGCAAGATATCGGGCCAGCGCCCGTTCCGAACTGAACACGCTGATCCGACCGTTACGTCCCAAAAAGATCGGGCGGTCGTCGAAATAGCAGCGCAGCGTGTAGAACGTGCCTGCACCGGTCATGATCTGGATCGGGTCGATGCCGACCTTCACCCAGAAGTCTTGGTCGCCGCCCAGCACCGCTTCACCGGCGGCGTGGGCTTCCCCGGCGTCCTCGCCGTCGGCGTCGTCGGCGATCTCAGCCGCGGACTCCGCCCGATCCTCGTCGC
>JBOHEL010000770.1:0-1654 GCA_050700995.1 Sciscionella sp.
TCTGCAGCAGCGTCGTGGCCGTTGCCTTCGGGATTCCCAGGCCTTCGGCGGCACGGGCAATCCCGCCGGTCTCGACCACTCGCACGAAGAGCGCCATGGCCTGTAGCTTGTCCATTATTATTCAGGAATAAGAATAATGAATTCAGAATACCACGCTTTATTTGCCCATTCATAGCCAATAACTTGAGTTACGCAGGCAAACCCGAGGAGAACTCGCCGATGAGCTCAGCCAAGACCGTGACCGATCAGAGCTTCCAGACCGACGTCCTGGATTCGTCCCAACCCGTGCTGGTGGACTATTGGGCAGAGTGGTGCGGCCCCTGCCGGATGATCGGTCCGCTCGTCGAGGAGTCCGCGGCCGAGTACGCCGACCGGCTGACGATCGCAAAGCTGAACGTGGACCAGAATCCCGCCACGCCCACCCGCTACAGCGTCCGCGGCATTCCAACGCTGATGATCTTCAAGGACGGGCATCCCGTGGCCACGCACGTCGGCAGCCTCAGCAGATCGCAATTGCACGCGTTCCTGGACGCGAACACTTGATTCATGAGGCCAGGGCGGCGCCGGTGGGCGGCGCCGCCGAGCGCGGCCCCGCGCCGAAGTCGCTGCAGAACCCCAATCACCTCAGGCCTTGATCGGGCGGGAGCCCTCCAGCTCGCGCAGGTCGCGGCCGCGGGTCTCGCGGCCGTAGAGCGCGAGCAGCGCCAGGCCGAGCACGACCGGCACGGCGGTCTCCATCGCAGCCGTGCCGAGCGCCGGCACGAGGGCGAGGCTGCCGAGACCCTGACACACGAAGCCGCCGCTCTTGCTGACACCCGCGACCCAACCCGTCGCGCGGCCGCGGATCCGCAGCGGATAGCTCTCGGCCGTGTAGGGAAGCAATATGGAGATGACGCCGGTGGAGCCGACGATGAGCAATGTCAGAGCGATGACCGGGTCGGATGCGCCCTGCACGCCGTTCTGGCGCAGCACCAACGCCCAGAGCCCGGCCGCGCAGATGCCGATCATGACGAGCAGCGCGCCCTTGGTGCTCCAGCGGGAGTAGAGCAGCGCCGCGATGGCGATGACCGGCAGCGAGATGAAGGTCGAGCGGGCGATGATCGCGGCCGCGACACCCATGTCATGGCCTTCCGCGATCAGCTCACCGGGGAGCCACAGGAGCACTCCGTAGCTGAGGAGGCCCCAGGAAAGCGCCGCGATGGTGAGCGCGACGGTGGTGCCGATATAACGCCGCTCCCCGGGCGGCAGGCGGGAATGGTCGAGCTTTGCTTCCTCATCCCAGTCATCGCCCCGGCTGACGACCACCGAGCCGAAGCGCGCGAGGGTGGCGCGCGCTTCCTCGGCCCTGCCGATGTGCACCAGGAAGCGCGCCGATTCCGGGATGAGCGGGCTGAGCGCGATCAGCAGCAGCCCCGAGGGCAGGTTGAGGAACCACATGATCCGCCAGCCGAATGCCGGCTGCAGCAGCGCGGACATGCCCGAGGCGAGCAGATAGCCGCCAAGTGTCCCGGCGCCGCCGATGAGGACGAGACTCCAGCCGCGATGGCGCGTCGGCATGATCTCGGCCAACAGCGCATAGGCCACCGGAAGCATGCCTCCCGCGGAGCCGCCCATGAGGAAGCACATCACGAGATTCCAGTGAAAGGACGGCATC
>JBOHEL010000771.1:0-1640 GCA_050700995.1 Sciscionella sp.
GGGCGCAGCCGGTGGCCCCGGCGCCGGTTGGAAGACCTCGCCGCGGCTCGGGTAGCATGCGCTCGAGCCGGCCCGAGGTCGGTGGCGCGGATGTAGTTCAATGGCAGAACATCAGCTTCCCAAGCTGAGAATGCGAGTTCGATTCTCGTCATCCGCTCCAGACCCAAAGGCCCAGGTCAGAACCACAATCCCGGCTGGGACTTCCCTGAGGCCGTCATCCGCTCGCCGTGCCCTCCACGTGCCCCCAGGTCAGTTCCACCATCCGTACTTGCGTGCGTAGTCGTCGGCGCCTGCGTCGTGTGCGTCGGCCCATTGGGATCGTGGTCCGAGCGTATTCCCGAGGTGATGTGAGCGAACGCTTCGGCGTAGCGCCCGATGACCGCGCTGGGCATCGTCTGCCTGGAGAGATCTCGCGGGTCGAACGCCTCAGGGCGTGGCGGATGCTGCTTCCGGACACGCAGGTCATGGGCTCGCGATCTCAGGGCCGGACAATTACCGTTCCCACCATGCCTTGGACGTCGTGCAGGGCACAGATGTAGTGATAGGTCCCGGCCTTGGTGAACGACACCGAGAACGTCAGCCCCGGCGGGATGAAGGAGTTCAGGTCGCCACCGCCGTAACTCGCCAAGGGGATGTAGGTGTTCAGTGCTGGGCCGTGTGGCTCGGTGCCGAAGGTGACCGTGTGCGGCCCCATGCTCTGAGAGTGGTCGAAGACCACGGTGTCTCCGACGTGCACCGTGACTGTCGGCCGGAGGAAGCGCATCACCATGACCAAGTCATCGTCTGCGCCGACCATCACGCGGTTCTGGCTGGCTCGGTTCAGCGCTGCGGCGAGCAGCTGGTTTCCGTCACGCTGGATGGCGCGCGCCTCGGCGGCGGCCTGCGCGTCGTACTGCGCCTGCGTGTAGGGGTACGGCGCCCCGGCCGCGGCCACATGGACGGTGCCCTTCATCATCTGGCCGTCCGGTTCCCAAGCCGAGAATGCGAGTTCGATTCTCGTCATCCGCTCCGAGCCCGATCCCACCGTGCGGGCATCGTGGCGCTTCGCGCGGCTCCTAGAGTGACGACAGGACCATCCGGTTCTCCACCGGCACTCCTGACGTCGATCGAACGGAGGCGACTGTTGACAGCCGACCACGTCTCAAGGGTCCTCGAGGGTCTGGGCACGGTTCGGTCCTGGCAGGAGGACTTCTACCGCGACCTGCACGCCCACCCCGAGCTCTCGCACCAGGAGCGGCGTACGGCGGGCAACGTGGCGGGCCGGCTTCGCCAGATGGGGTGCGAGGTCCGGGAAGGAGTCGGTGGTACCGGCGTGGTCGGGACGCTGCGCAACGGCGACGGGCCCACCGTGCTGCTGCGTGCGGACATGGACGCCCTGCCGGTCCGCGAGTCGACCGGCCTGTCCTATGCCAGCACCACGACCGCGACCGACGCCGACGGGGTGGTTGTCCCGGTGATGCACGCCTGTGGCCACGACGTGCACGTGGCCTGCCTGCTCGGTGCTGTCTCGCTGCTCGGCGCCTCCCTTGACGACTGGAGCGGCACGGTCGTGGCCGTGTTCCAGCCGGCCGAGGAGGTCGCCGACGGCGCCCGGGGCATGCTCGACGACGGTCTCGCCGAGCTGGTCGGCGAACCGGAAG
>JBOHEL010000772.1:0-1634 GCA_050700995.1 Sciscionella sp.
CTGTGCGGCGGGGCGATCATGGGCGCCGACCCGAAGACGAGCGCGCTCAACCGCTACCTGCAGAGCTGGGACGTGCCGAATCTCTTCGTGATCGGCGCCAGCGCCTTCCCGCAGAACGCCGGCTACAATCCGACCGGTACGGTGGCGGCGCTCGCGTACTGGTCGGCGGAAGCCATCCTGGCGCGTTACCTGAAGAGTCCCGGCCCGCTCGTGCACACCTGAGCACATGCTCCGCCGCGGCCGCAAAGTTCTGTTGGCGATGGCTCTGCTCGCGGCATCACTCTCGGCTTGCGCAAGCGAGCATGGCGACGTCCGCGGTGCTCCACAGAGTTTCTATCTCATCCAGCGTGGGCGTTATCTGGTGACCCTGGCCGACTGCACCGCGTGCCACTCCGATCCCACCCGAGCCGACAGTCCCTTCGGGGGCGGCCACGCGGTTCCAACGCCCTTCGGCACGATGGTTGCGCCAAACATCACCCCGGATCCCCGCACGGGCATCGGCAACTGGACCGCGCAGCAATTCGACGAAGCGGTCCGCCGCGGACTGAGGCCCGACGGGAAGCGGCTCTATCCGGCCATGCCGTACCCTTACTTTGCGCGCATGTCCGCCGCCGACGTGAGCGCCATGTGGGCGTATCTCAACACCGTGAAGCCGGTGCATCACGCGGTCGTCGCCGACCAATTGCCTTTTCCGCTTTCCATTCGGACGGGGATGATTTTCTGGGATTGGCTATATTACCGGGCCGGTCAGTGGCGGCCGAGTCCGGATAAATCAGCCGCCTGGAACCGAGGCAGCTACATCGTCGAGGGACCCGGTCACTGCGGCGCCTGCCATACCCCGAAGACCTTCCTCGGCGGCGACGAGCACAGTCATCAACTGCAGGGCTACTCCCTGCAGGGCTGGTTCGCTCCCGATCTCACCGGTGACCCGGCGCGCGGTCTCGCGGCCTGGACCACGGCGGACATCGTCGCGTACCTGAAAACGGGCCACAACCGCTTCGACGCCGCATCGGGCCCCATGGCCGAGGAGGTGCAGGACTCGAGCTCGGGAATGAGCGCCCGGGACCTCGCGGCGATCGCCACGTATCTCAAAGGCCAGGAAAGTGTGTCCCAGCACCCGACGGCGTTGCTGTCCGACAACCCGGTGATGGTGGCGGGCGCCGCCATCTATCGCGACACCTGCTCGGGCTGCCACAAGATCGACGGGAGCGGTGTCCCCTACCTCATCCCTGACCTCGCGGGCTCCGCCGCGGTAGCCTCTCGCCAGCCGACGACCGTGCTGCAGGTGATCCTGCATGGCGCCGCGAGCGTCGCGACCCGCGAAGAGCCCACCGCGCCTCAAATGCCCTCCTATGCATGGCAACTCACGGACGCGCAGGTCGCGGCCGTAGCCACATACGTACGCAACAGCTGGGGCCATGCGGCCGGCCAGGTCCCCGAGTCCGCGGCGCATGCCGCTCGCGAGATCGGCCAGAGCTCGGAAACGAGCGCCCGCTGACCCCACCTGTCCCTGTCCCGCACCCATTCCATCGGCAGGGACGGGGCCGGTTCCGGGATGAGGTGCTATCGTATCTGGACTGGACTGGACCGGCCTCGCTGCCACACCTCCCCAAAGGCACTCCATGCAACTGATC
>JBOHEL010000773.1:0-1631 GCA_050700995.1 Sciscionella sp.
CAGCCACCCTGGTCGGTGCGCCTTGCGCCGTCGCGAGGTAGCCCTCGGCGACGAGTTGCGCATACGCGGTGCTCACGGTGCCGCGGGCGATTCCGAGATCCCCGGCTAGGGAGCGGGTGGACGGCAATGCGTCACCCTTGGCCAACCTGCCGGAATTGATGGCGCCCCTGATCGCTTCCGCGAGGCCTCGGCTGCCTGCTGCCCCTGCCCATTCCAGGTGCATGTCTCTGCCAAAGCTGGACCATCGAATCGCCATACGACTGGACCATACCCGTGAACCAGTTTCGACTAGCCTGGATATCGTGAGTGAACGAATCCAATTCAGTGACGCCCTGCCCGATGCCTTCAAACGCCTGGTGAACCTGCACGAGTACGTCGTGCGAATCGCCACTGAGGAAGGTCTTGATCCGACCCTGATCGATATGCTCAAGACCAGGGCCTCACAGATCAATGGCTGCGCTTTCTGTACCGACATGCACTCCGCCGAGGCGAGTGCGCACGGCGAGACGCAGCGGCGGTTGCTGGCGCTGCCGGTGTGGTGGGACACCAACCTGTTCAGCGAGCAGGAGCGGGCGGCGCTGGCACTGACCGAGGCGATGACCACCCTGCCAGGCACCCACGGCGTGCCCGATGACGTCTACGACCGGGCCGCGAAGGTCTTCACCGAGCGCCAGCTCGCTGTCGTGGTGTGGGCGGCTTCTGTGATCAACACGTTCAACCGGCTCGGCGTGACCAGCCGCAAACCGCTGCCGCAGGCCGGCAGGTGAGCGCATCCGCACTTCGGGCACTGCATGTGCCCGGCAACCCGCTGGTGCTGCCCAATGCCTGGGACGCGGCTTCCGCAGCACTCGTCGCGGACGCGGGCTTCCCTGCGGTGGCAACGAGTTCCAGCGCCCTCGCGCGGTCGCTCGGGTACGCCGACGGCGAGCAGGCACCCGCCACCGAGATGTTCGCCGCGGCGGCGCGCATCGTGCGGGCCGTTTCGGTGCCCGTGACCGTCGACGCCGAGGCCGGCTACGGGCTCGCTGCCGGCGAGCTCGTCGCCGCCCTCGCGAGCACCGGCGCCGTCGGCTGCAATATCGAGGACACCGACCACACCACGAAAACGTTGCGACGAGCCGACGAGCAGGCGCGACGCATCGCGGCCATCCGGGCGGCGGCGGGAGGCGAGCTGGTGATCAACGCCAGGATCGACTCCTTCCTCGGTGCCGCGGACGAGCAAGCCGCCCTCGCCGATGCGATCGAGCGAGCGCAGGCCTACCTAGCCGCGGGCGCGGACTGCGTGTTCCCGATCCGGCTGCGCTCGGCCACGCTAGCCGCCACCTTCGTGCGAGCCGTGCGACCCGCCGCGGTCAACTTCACGGCGCTGTCCGACGGCATCGACATCGCCACCGCTGGGCAGCTCGGCGCGGCGCGGGTGTCACTCGGCGGCGGGCTGTTCGCGGCACAACAACAGTGGCTGAGCGCCCGACTCGCGGAGATCGCGGCAGGCTGACAGCCAAGCAAAAAACCATCCCCGCACGCCACGGGTGGCTTTCCCCCCACGGCAGCCGGATACTGATCACGCCAACCCCAAGCCGGGCCAGCAGAGGTGTGAGCATGACGGTTACCGCGCAAGGCAATGTTGCCGA
>JBOHEL010000774.1:0-1618 GCA_050700995.1 Sciscionella sp.
GGTAGTGCCGCTGACAATGTCGGCAGCAGGTGAATTCCCCTCCGCTGTCAAGGCTTCCGGCGGAAAGCTGACGGGGACGGTAACGGCGGTGGCGGATGCGGCTGCCGCCGATACGCTGGTGGTCCCGGCGCTGGGGGAGGACGGACCCGCGCTCTACGCGGTACACGCGCGGGACGTCACCGTCACCAACGAGATCCCGCTGGATCTCACGCGTGGTATCGCAACGGTTGAACTCTCCGATGTGGATGGCCACGTGCTGGCGGAGCGAAATCGGGCGGTCGCCGCCTTGCGGACGGCGCTGCGCACCGGGGCGGGCATATTGGCATCCGAGCAGCTCGGACTTGCGCAGTGGTGCCTCGATACCACCGTGCGGTACCTCAAGGAGCGCCATCAGTTCGGCCGCCCCGTGGGATCGTTCCAGGCGCTCAAGCACCGGTTGGCCGATGTCTACCTGGAGCTGGTGACGGCGAGGGCGGCGGCTCGCTACGCCGCCGACGAGCTGGCGCGTGCGGGCTCGGATGTCGCGGTCGCGGTCGCGCTCGCCGCCTCATACTGCGGGCAGGTCGCGGTGCATGCCGCCGAGGAGGCACTGCAGATGCACGGCGGGATCGGCATGACCTGGGAGCATCCGGTGCACCTGTACCTCAAGCGCGCCAAGAGCGATCAACTCGCGCTCGGCACGCCTGGCGGTCATCGTGCGGAGCTGGCAGAACTGGTCGATCTGCCGGCGTAACCCCAGATCCACACCGTGAGTACTTTCCACGGCCATAGCCGTCGAAAGTACTCACGGTGTGGATCGGCCGGGTAGAGCCTGCGACGTGTCGAGAGGGAGGTGGGCGGTGGCGGTGCGGTCGGAGCAGTCAGTGCTGTTGAACCTGGTTGCGCTGCTGAAGCTGGAGCGGACGGGACCCGACCGCTTCCGCGGTGGCGCGGCGGGGAACCCCGACGGGCGGCTGTTCGGCGGACACGTCGCGGCTCAGGCACTCGCCGCGGCGGCGCGCACAGTGGATCTCGATCGCACTGTGCACTCGTTGCATGCCTACTTTCTCGCACCGGGCGACACCACGGGTGAGTTGACCTACACCGTGGAGCGGTTACGTGACGGGCGCTCTACGTCGGCCCGAAGGGTGAGCGCCAGCCAGCGAGGCACGATGTTGTTCACACTGTCGGCTGCCTTCGCTACCCCGCGCGCCGGCCAGCCCGAGCATCAGATCGAGCCGCCGTCGGCACCGGATCCCGAGGCATTGCCGACGCTGGCGGAGCGGATGCGGCGCAACGTGCAGGTGCGGTCGTCCGCGCGGCTGCCGGCGTGGTTGAGCGGTCCGAGCGCCTTCGATGTGAGGTACGTGTCGCGATCGGCGACGCCGTCCGGCTACGACCAGTGTGTGTGGGTTCGGGCGGACGGCAAGCTGCCGGACGATCCAGCACTTCACGCCGGCCTGTTGACTTACGTATCGGATCTCTCATTGCTTTCCGCCGTGTTGGCCGCCAGAGGTGAGCGATGGGATCCGGGAAGGAAACGTCTCACGAGCTTGGATCACGCGCTCTGGTGTCACCGCGAGTGCCGCGTCGACGAATGGCTGTTGTACGCCCAGCAGAGCCCGGCCAGCGCGGGCGG
>JBOHEL010000775.1:0-1604 GCA_050700995.1 Sciscionella sp.
CGCCGATGTCATGCCTTGGCTCCGAACTCTCGCCGATCGCTCGCTGGACATGCTGATCGTAGCGTCGGGCGAGGTTGCCGACCTTGACCACGACAGTAGCGCCATGCTAAGCAGGTGCTCAGCACATTCATCGCGGGGAGGCGCAGGTAAATGAGCAACTTCGACACGATCGACTTCTTCACCGACGTGTCTCTGGTTCCCGACCCACACCCCTACTTCGACTACCTGCGCAGCAAAAACCCGGTGCTGCGGCTCCCGCACCACAACGTCGTCGCCGTCACCGGCCATGAAGAGGCCACCGCGGTATATAAGGACACCGACGCATTCTCGAACTGCGTCACGCTCGGCGGGCCGTTCCCGCCGTTGCCGTTCGAACCCGAGGGCGACGACATCAGCGCGCAGATCGAGCGGCACCGCAACCAGTTTCCGATGTTCGAGCACATGGTCACCATGGACCCCCCGGAGCACAGCCGCGCCCGGTCGATCCTCAGCCGGCTCCTGACACCGAGTCGGCTGAAGGAGAACGAGGACTTTATGTGGCGTCTCGCCGACCGCCAGCTCGAGGAGTTCCTCGCCAACGGTGAGTGCGAATTCATCGCCGAATACGCCAAGCCCTTCGCCACCTTGGTGATCGCCGACCTGCTCGGGGTGCCGGAGGAAGACCACAAGGAGTTCCGCGTCGTCCTCGGTGCCGAGCGCCCGGGCTCGCAGGTGGGGGCGCTCGACCACGAGTCGGTCGGCATCAACCCGCTGGAGTGGCTCGACGAGAAGTTCTGCGCCTACATCGAGGACCGGCGCGGGGTGCCGCGCGATGACGTGCTGACCGCGTTGGCGACCGCGGAGTACCCGGACGGATCCACTCCCGAAGTCATCGACGTGGTCCGCCCGGCCACCCTCCTATTCGCCGCCGGGCAGGAAACCACCGCCAAGCTGCTGTCCGCCGCGTTGCAGGTGCTCGGCGACCGGCCCGACATCCAACGGAAGCTGCGTGACGACCGCAGCCTGATTCCCGGGTTCATCGAGGAATCGCTGCGCATGGAGAGCCCGGTCAAGAGTCACGCCCGGCTGGCCCGTACGGCCACCACAGTGGGCGGTGTCGACGTCCCGGCCGGCACCATCGTGATGATCCTGCCGGGTGCCGCCAACCGTGATCCGCGCCGGTTCGAGGACCCGCACGAGTTCCGGCTGGACCGCAAGAATGTCCGCGAGCATATGGCGTTTGGCCGCGGGGTGCATTCCTGCCCCGGCGGGCCGCTGGCCCGGGTGGAAGGCCGCGTCTCCATCGAGCGCATCCTGGACCGGATGTCCGACATCACCATCAGCGAAGCCGAACACGGACCGACCGACGACCGTCGCTACACCTACGAGCCGACCTACATCCTGCACGGGCTGCGCGAATTGCACCTTGCTTTCACTGCTGCTGGGTGAGCACCCCTACAGCCGATTCGCCCGAAACGTGGGTCGACCGGAGAAGACGCTATATTCTTTTCATCTGAAAATGCCGCCCCAAAGCAGAAGAACCGCATGGTCGGGCGTTTTGGGCCGCCTCGAGGAGCAGGTGATGCGTTCAATCGGAGTGGTCGCAACCGCAGCACTGTTGGCTG
>JBOHEL010000776.1:0-1590 GCA_050700995.1 Sciscionella sp.
ATTACGCGTAGAAGGGTTTCGCGGTCACCGGAATCGATTCCTCGAGTGTGGGGATCGAGCGGGCCAAGGCCAATGCAGCGCGGGCGGGGGTGAGCGTTGACTTCCGGGTAGCGGACGCCAGCAAACTGGATGGGCTGGAGAATCGCTTCGACACCGTGGTGGATTGCGCTTTCTACCATGTGTTTACCGACGAAGAGACGCAGGCCGGGTATGTGGCGGCCCTCCACCGAGCCACTAAGCCCGGGGCGCGGCTCTACATGTTCGAGATGGGAATGCACAACGTCAACGGGATGCAGATCGGGTTGTTGCCCGCGGAAAATTTCGAGCGCGTGCTGCCGGCGGCCGGTTGGCGGATCGATTACCTGGGTCCCAGCACCTGGGTGAACAACTACGCTCCGGAATCGTTCGCCCGACTGTCGGCGGAGCAGAGCAAGGGAAATTCCGACCTCGCAGAGCGGACGAAACGACTGCTCCACCGACTCGACGCCATAGGGCCGTTGTTAGACGACGACAATCGGATTTATATGCCGTTTTGGTCGGTGGTGGCGACGCGCGTGGATTAACCGCCGCATATGCGCCGAAATGCGGGCGTCGTCATGTACACGTCGGACTCGGCGTAACCGGTCAGGCGGCGCGCGTGGTCTTTTCACGGCGCGGCCGTCGGATCGACATGCGAGGGGGCAGCGCTGCTGGCGGCTCTCAGAAAGGTGTCGGTGAAGACTGTCGCAGACGGTTGTCGCGCACGACAGCTACGCAACCGACGCGAGCATGGTTGACCACCCTCTCTGCCAACCTGGGTTGAGGCACCTGCCCCCTGACAATTAGTGACCCGAGGGCGGGGATGGAGAGCTTCCCCGAGATGACGAACAAGGTGACCACATTGGTCCGAGCGACCGGGATCGAAGATCCTGGTCGGATGAGTGGTGGTGGTGGAACGGAACGTCCCGACCCTGAGGTGCCCGAGCGTGCCCGGCGCCGGAGGTTCACCGCGAAGTACAAGCTGGAGATCCTGGCCGCCTACGACGCCGCCCCCGATGGTGAGAAGGGTGCGTTGTTGCGTCGGGAGGGCCTGTACTCCAGCCACATCGTGGCGTGGCGGCGGGCCCGCGACGCCGGCGCGCTGGCTGGGCTGGCCGTTGCGCGTGGACGTAAGCGGCGCGACCCGCAAGCTGAGCGGATTGCCAGCCTTGAGCAGCAGAAACGGCAACTGGAGCAGGAGCTGGCCAAGACCCGCTTCGTGGTGGATGTGCAGGCAAAACTGCACGCGCTCTTGGAGACGCTCTCCGAGAGCGCGGACACCGAGCCGAGGTCGATGCCGTGACCGACACCGCGATCGCCGAGCTGGTCCCGTGTGTCGGGGTCCGCGACGCATGCCAGGCTGTTGGGGCCGCGCAGGCCAGCTACTACCGGCGCCACCGCACCAGCGCGCCACCGGCTCGGTCGGTGCCGATCCCGCATCGCGACCGCCACCAGCCGCGGGCGCTGAGCCAGGCCGAACGCCACGCGATCCTCGATGTTTTGCACAGCGACCGGTTCGTCGACATGGCGCCGGCCGAGGTGTGGGCCACGCTGCTCGACGAAGGCGTCTAC
>JBOHEL010000777.1:0-1589 GCA_050700995.1 Sciscionella sp.
CTCGCCTAGTGTCCCAGTCAGGCTGATTTGCAAGGGTGGCTATCGTGTGTGCTGGTGATGGCTTGTTCTATTCGGTCGAGTCGTTCGTCGACCTCCGCGAGTTGACGACGTGACGTCCGGCTTGAACCCAGCGTTGTAGCCGGTAGGCTCGGAGGTGTCCCGCCGCACGTGGCCCGAGATGGGGTGGCGTCCATGACCGCACCGAGCAACGCGGCTACCCCTCCGGTGTGGCTCGCCGGCGGTGACTGCCGGCTGGAAGACTTCCGGGCGCTCGTCGAGCGGAGTACGGACCCGCGCGACTATCCGCACGCGGAGTGCGTAGAGCAGAACGTCCCCGTGTACGGCCCGCGGTTGGGAGGACTGTGCCGTGCCGCCGAGCAGCGCAGGGCGGTGCAGGCGGAGTTGGTACGGGCGCTGCTGCACGGCCCGGGAATCGTGGTGTGTCAAGGCGCGTTCGCGGACACCGCTGTGATCGACCGTGCCACCGATGCCTTCGCAGCCCTCATTGCCGAGCAGCACACCAGCGGCGGGACTTCGGGGGACCACTTCGCCAAGCCGGGCGCCAACGATCGGGTGTGGAACGCGCTGGAGAAGCTGGCGGTCGCCGAGCCCTCGGTGTTCGCTGACTACTACGCGAACGACGTGATCGCGCTGGTGTGCGCGGCCTGGCTCGGTCCGAACTACCAGATGACTTCGGCGGTGAATGTGGTCAACCCCGGTGGCGCGGCGCAGACCCCGCACCGCGACTACCACCTCGGCTTCATGCCTCCCGGCTTGGCCGAGCAGTTTCCGGCTCACGTGCACCGGCTCTCGCCCGTGTTGACCCTGCAGGGTGCTGTGGCCCAGTGCGACATGCCGACGGAGAGCGGACCAACCCAGTACCTGCCGTACTCGCAGCACTACCTGCCCGGTTATCTGGCGGCGCCGCGGCCGGAGTTCCGCGGGTACTTCGACGCGCACCGCGTGCAGCTACCGCTGGCAAAGGGCGACGCGGTCTTCTTCAACCCCGCGCTGTTCCACGCCGCGGGCCACAATCGCACTGCCGACGTCAAACGGATGGCGAACCTGTTGCAGATCTCTTCGGCGTTCGGCCGGGCGCTTGAGGCCGTCGATCGCGGGCGGATGTGTGAGGCCCTGTTCCCGACGTTGCGGCAACGCGCTGCCGCTGGGGCAGGCGAGCGGGAGCTGCGCAACATCATCGCCGCCGCCGCCCAGAGCTATCCGTTCCCCACCAACCTGGACCGCGAGGCGCCCGTCGGCGGCCTCAACCCTGAGACCCAGTCGGAGTTGCTGTGGCGGGCGTTGCGGGAGGGCTGGGATACGGCCGACCTTGTCAAGGCATTGCGGGCACACGCGCGGCGACATACCACCGGCTGAACCCGGCTCAGAGGTTGAGGTGCCGCAGGTAGTCCACACTGGCTCGGACATCCGCGGCCGGGCCCTCCTCGTCGGGTTCTTTCGTGAGGATGGTGTCCTGCTCCATCGTGTACCACCCTCGGTACCCGTTGGATTCGAGCACGCTGATGATGCCCGCGATGTCGATGTCGCCGGCACCGAGCTGCCGGTACAGGCCGTCGCGGACGGCGTGG
>JBOHEL010000778.1:0-1588 GCA_050700995.1 Sciscionella sp.
CAGCCAGGCACCGCGATCCGCCGCGCGCCGCGCAACGGCTGCCTGCCGCCTGGGAGTTCCGGAAGCCCATAGGGCCAGCTACCGGCGTGCTCGCCGCGGTACCACCGACCCCAGTCCGCCGCGTCCCGCAGCCGGTGGTCGGCGCCGCAGTCGATCACCAGCACGTCGTCGGCAAGTTGTGCGGCCAGTTCGGCGGAGCGGCCGTGCGGGAGCGCGAGGAACACGACGTCATGCCCGGCCAGCACAGCCGCATCCGTCTCGGCGAGAACCCGACCGGCGAGCGGCACCAGGTGCGGCTGGTGCTCACCAAGCGCCGTCCCGGCGTTACCGCCCGCCGTCAGTGTGCCGATCCGCACCTCTGGATGGGCCAGCAGCAGCCGGAGTAACTCGCCGCCGGCGTACCCGCTGGCACCTGCCACCGCGACCCGAACCGTCATATGAATGATTATGCACCATGATGCAAGTTCAACCAACATCCGGTGAGGTGAACCCGTCAAGCGTGCCTCTATCGGGTGAAGTGTTCACCGACAACCCTCGGGCAACGTGCCCGACTCACACACGTCTAACACTATGAAGGCAACAGGTAGCCGGCCAGGAAGGACGTGTTTCATGTCCCGCCGATCCAGGACCACCCGCGGCGCACTCGCGGCGGGAACGCTCGCGCTGGGAACACTGGCCGCTGGGTGCTCCTCGCTCTCCGGCGCGGGAGGCGCACCGGCGTCACCGCCCGCGGGCAGCACGACTGCCAGCACGACCGGCAGCACCACCGTGGTCGCCCCCCCGACCACCGCCACCAGCACCTCGCCCGACACCGGCAGCTCGAACGGCGCTACGAGCAGCACCGCCGCATGTCAGACCGGCCACCTCAAGGTGTCCCTCGGCAAGGGCACCGCGGGGGCCGGGCACGGTTACGCACCGATCGAGTTCACCAACGCCGGCAGCCAAGCATGCACGATCGTCGCCTGGCCCGGAGTGTCCTACGTAGCGGGGGACGACGGGCACCAAGTCGGCGCCGCAGCCACGCGGGAAGGCGGCCGCGGCACGGTGACCACGCTGCGACCGGGCGAGACGGCCAGCGCGGCACTTGACCGGGTCGAGGTCCGCAACTTCGCCGAGAGCGACTGCCACCTGACCGCCGTGCGGGGACTGCGGATCTACCCGCCGCACAACACCGCTTCGGTGTTCCTGCCACTGTCCGGCGCGCACGGTTGTGCCGCAAGCAGCCTGCCGGGAGGTCAGTACCAACTGGCCATCAAGTCCGTGACCCCAAGCGCCGGAACGGACTAACGGATGCCGGTTCGCACACTCGCCCTCAATCGCGTGGCAGCGACGACTTCTGGATCTTGCCAGCCGGAGTCAGCGGGAACGAGTCGACGAACACGAACTCACGCGGCACCTTGTAGTCGGCGACCCGCTCGACGCACCACGACCGCAACTCGTCCCCGGTCACCGCCGATTCGGCGACGCACTGCACGAAATACCTACCCACCTCGCCGAGCACCCGGTCGGACCCGGCAAGCCCACTCCGCAAGCTCCGCCATCATCGCTCGCCGGGAATCCTCCAGTGTTCAGCGGGACACCCACACCC
>JBOHEL010000779.1:0-1588 GCA_050700995.1 Sciscionella sp.
CAACAGCAGCGCGAACGGCAACAGGCGCGGTATCAGGGAACGGCCACCCGCCCGCTCCGGTCGCGATCCGGCGCTCACCACGGAGCCGCGCGTGACATCAGTCGGAATCACTCATGCCCCCGTCACACAGCGGAACAACCTCGCCACGCCGGTGCCACCGGCCTGCCTGCCGGCACGCTCCGGTCGCAGCAACACCGCGGCCAGCACCACCACAACGGAGACCTCACCGAAGCCGGGTGCCAGGTAGTAGTCGGTGAACTGCTGCACGAGACCGATCACGGCCGCGGCGAGGCCGACCCCACTCGTCGGTCGCATCCCGCCGACGACCACCACCACGAACGCGAACACCAGCAGCGACGTACCCGTCCCCGGATCGACGGAACCGAAGTAGAGATCGGCGAGTGCGCCGCCGAGACCCGCCAACGCGCCGCCGAGCGCGAACACCAGCGTGAACGCTCGCCGCACGTCGATGCCCAACGCGCTCACCATCGACCGGTCCTCCACACCCGCCCGCACTATCAGGCCGTACCTGGTGCGGGCCAGGAAGGCCCGTAGTCCCAGCACCACCAGCACCGCGATGCCGATCAGCACGAACCGGTCGATCGGCACCTTCGCGCCAAGCACACCGGCGGTACCCGTTAGCACGTCCGGCGTGGCGAACTGCCTCGGGTCGGCACCCCATACCGCCATGGCGAGTG
Source organism: Sciscionella sp. (assembly GCA_050700995.1). Taxonomy (GTDB): domain Bacteria; phylum Actinomycetota; class Actinomycetes; order Mycobacteriales; family Pseudonocardiaceae; genus JBOHEL01. The sequence continues at coordinate 699 of JBOHEL010000779.1, forward strand.
CGGGTAGCGCGAGCCCGAGGCCGACGGTGATCAGGATCTGTTCCTTCCGCCGCTCGTACAATGGCCGGATCAGCCCGGCCTCGATCACCGCCGCGAGCGCGGTTCCCACCACGACTCCGAACAGCAATGCCACCAGGAACCCCCACAATCCCCAGGACCGCAACGAGGCGGCGGCCCACCAGGTGGCGTAGGAACCGGCGGTGAGGAACGCGCCGTGCGCGAAGTTCACCACGTCCATCAGCCCGAAGATCAGCGACAGCCCGGAGGCGATCAGGTAGTACAGCGCACCAAGGCCGAGTCCGGTCAGTGCCAGCAACACGACGGTGCTCATCGCGTTCCTCCCGCTGCCACGCCCAGCAATCGTCTGGTGTGCTCGGCATCGTCGAGCAGCTCGCCTGCCGGTCCGGTGTGCACCACCTGGCCCGCTGAGAGCACCACCGCGTCCCGCGCCAGCTTGCGCACCACCGCCAGGTTCTGCTCGACGAGCAGCAACGGCACCCGCTCCGCGATCCGGCCGAGCGCGTCGGCGACCTCACCGACAATCCGTGGTGCCAGGCCCTTTGTCGGCTCGTCGGCGATGATCAGGCGGTTCTCGTTGAGCAGCGTGCGCGCGATCGCGACCATCTGCTGCTGCCCGCCGGACAAGGTTCCAGCCCGCTGCCGGTGGCGCTTACGCAGCTCCGGGAACAGCCGGTACACCGCGTCGTAGTTGGGTTCGCCGACTGTCCGCTCGGCCAGTTCCAGGTTCTCCGCCACGGTGAGGCCCGCGAACACGCCGCGATCCTCCGGCGCGTACCCGATGCCCGCCCGCACCACCCGGTGCGTGTCCCAGCGCGAGATGTCCTTGCCACACAGCCGGATCAGGCCACTCCTCGGCCGCACGGCAGCCC
>JBOHEL010000780.1:0-1573 GCA_050700995.1 Sciscionella sp.
AGCCAGGCCTGCGCTCCCGAGTCGGTGAGGATGTGGGCGCGTTCAACGACGCCGACGTCGGCCGGCACCGGCACCACGGGGACGCCGGCGATCAGACATCCGACAACGGCCAGCACAGTCGGGGCCGTCGGGGTGGCCAGCACCGCGACCCGCCGCGCACCACTCACGCGCTCAGCCACCGCCGTCGCGGCACCGACTAAATCTCCGCGGCCGAGTACCACGCCACCGATGCTGACCGCGTCTCCGATATCGGTTCCGGCGGCGGTGTTCCCCGCGGCCGCGGGATTCAATGAGGTCAGCAGCACGGGGCGAGGCTACCCGACTAGGGCGTGTCTCCCGATTTGGCGGCGCCTACGCGGGCGTGAATGACGGCGCAAGCCAGTAGGACACCGCCGAGGTAGGTCAGGGCGTACTTGTCATACCGGGTCGCGACCCCCCGCCACTGCTTGAGCCGGTTGAAGCCGCGCTCGACAGTGTTGCGCAGCCCGTAGAGCTCGGCGTCGAAGGCTGGCGGGCGACCGCCGGTGGATCCTTTGGCCTTGCGTCGAGCGATCTGGTCGCTGCGTTCAGGAATGGTGTGTTTGATTCGTCGGCACCGCAAGTCGGTACGCGTGCTCGGATGCGAATACGCCTTGTCAGCGAGCAACCGGAAGTCGCGACCAGACTCGCCGTGGTGCTGGCAGGCCGCGGCGTAATCCTCGAGCAACCCCACCAACTGCGGGTTGTCGCCGGCTTGTCCGGCGGTCAACCGGACCGTGACCGGGGCTTCGCGCGGATCGGTCAGGGCGTGAATCTTGGTGGTCAGCCCGCCGCGCGAGCGGCCGATCGCGTGATCGGCGGGCTCATCGGGCGCTTGCTTGTAATTCGACAGAGCCCCCTGTGGCAAGCGTGTCGGAACGAGCACCCGCCGAGTGTTGATGCGCCCGCACGTTCGTCGAATCCACCGACAGCAGCTTCTCGAGGTCCTCGGCCGTGCCGGCATTGCCCCCGAACACAGCCGCGACCTGGGCCAACATCGCATCGTAGGTGCCGTCCAAGGACCAGCGGTGATGGCGCTTCCACACCGTCTGCCACGGCCCGAAATCGGCTGGCAGGTCCCGCCACGGGCTACCGGTGCGGAACCGCCACGCGATTCCTTCCAGTATTCGGCGGTGGTCCCCGAATCTGTTGCCCCGCTTGCCTTCGTCGGAGGGCATCACCGATTCGACAGCCGCCCAGAACTCGTCAGAAATCACACCCATTCGCGTCACCAGCCAATCGTCGCCGGTCAGCGCCTTCAAATTCGGGAGACACGCCCTAGTCGGAGTCCAACCAGCGACAGATCAGGTCGGCAACCGGCTTGGGCTGCTCCAGGTGCAGGAAGTGGCCGACTCCATCGAGCAATACGAACTCCGAACCGGGCGCCGGCAGGTGGTCGGTCACATTGTGCAGGAGTTCGGCGCCCATCGCTCCGTCATCGGCGCCGTGCAGATACAGCGTGGGCACCGGTGGTGGCCCCATCGTGGCCACTGCCTCCGCAGCCACCTCGGGATCGCTGAACTGCGGGTTGAATGACGCCCGATACGGGCAGATG
>JBOHEL010000781.1:0-1570 GCA_050700995.1 Sciscionella sp.
GGGTAAGGTCGAGAGCAAATCTTGGGAGGTGGGATGGCCCGCCGCTGGATGCCGGTCGTGGCTACGGTTGGGGTCGCCGTACTGCTCGCTGGCGCCGCGGTCTTCACTGCCGAGCGGGCAGGTTGCGCCGAGCCGGGCAGTTACGTGCCGGTACCCGGTGGCGTACAGCTCATCGGCGGATGCCTCAACAGCGCAGACCTACCAGTAGCCCCCCCACCGCTGAAGCAAACCCCGCCGAAAAGCCTCCAAGGCGAGTAGAGCGCTCTGTCGCTCGAAGCCGTGAACTCGACGCCACCGACGTCCAAGTTCGCCGAAAATGTCCGCGCTGTCGAGTTCACGGCACAGGGCTACCCGAGTGCGGTGAGGATGTCGTCGACTAGGTCTTCGGCGTCTTCGATGCCTACTGACAGGCGGATCAGGTTGGCGGGTACTTCGAGCTGGGTTCCGGTGGTGGAAGCGTGCGTCATACGGCCGGGGTGCTCGATGAGCGACTCCACCCCGCCTAGCGACTCGGCCAGGGTGAACACCCGGGTGCGGGCGCAGACAGCCAACGCCGCCGAAACACCACCGTCGACGGCGAACGAGACGATCCCGCCGAACCGGCGCATCTGCTTGGCGGCGATCTCGTGGCCACGGTGGGTGGCCAAACCGGGATAGCGCACACCGGTGACGGCCGGGTGCGCCTGCAGCGCCGCGACGACGCGCTCGGCGTTGTCGCAGTGTCGCTCCATCCGCACCGCCAGGGTCTTGATTCCCCGCAGGGTCAGCCAGGCATCGAACGGACCAGGCACCGCACCGGCACCGTTTTGCAGGAAAGCCACCTGCTCGTCCAACTCGGCGTCATCGGTGATCAGGGCGCCGCCGATGACGTCGGAATGTCCGCCGAGGTACTTGGTGGTCGAGTGCAGCACCACATCCGCGCCGAGCGCCAGTGGCGTCTGCAGGTAAGGCGTGGCGAACGTGTTGTCCACAACCAGCCGGGCATTTGCGTTGTGCGCGACGGCGGCTAGCGCCGCGATGTCAGCGACGTTGAGCAGCGGATTGGTCGGAGTCTCGCACCACACCAACCGGGTGTTCGGGCGCATCGCGGACCGCACGGCGTCGAGATCGGACTGCCCGACGGCGGTGTGCTCGATCCCCCAGTGCCGGAACACCTTGTCGATCAGGCGAAACGTGCCGCCGTAAGCGTCGTCGGGGATGACGATGTGGTCACCCGGGCGGCAGGTCGCTCGCAGCAGCACGTCACTGGCTGCCATGCCGGACGCGAACGCACGCCCGTGCAGGCCTACCTCCAACGCCGCCAAGCAGATTTCCAATGCGGTGCGGGTGGGGTTGGCGGTGCGGGCGTACTCGTACCCCTCGCGTAGTCCACCGACGCCGTCCTGGACGAAGGTGGAGCTGCTGTGAATCGGCACGATCACTGATCCGGTATGCGGGTCCGGGTCTTGACCAGCATGGATCGCACGGGTGGCGAAGCCTGTCACCTCGCCAGCCTACGGTGTTGTGCTGCCGGTGCGATCTTCGGTTGTCGCGTCTGGCACGGTCGGCGAATCAACCCGGATCACCACTG
>JBOHEL010000782.1:0-1570 GCA_050700995.1 Sciscionella sp.
CCACTGTGTGGTCGCGGGGACCTGCATCGGGCCAGAGGTCAGCTGGTACGAGCCCGGGCGGCGTACGAGGAGGCTTTGACACTTGCTCAGCCGTGCCACGATGTGTTCGGCCTCAGCTCGGCGATGGTCGGTCTCGCGCGTGTCACCGCGGTTGATGACCCGAAGGGGGCTTGTGAGCGTGCCGATCAGGCAGTGGAGCTGGGTGAGGGCATTCGCAAGGTTCCTGCTTTGCTGACCCGCGGCTGGGTTGAGTTGATGAGCGGTGACCGGCAGCGGGCGCTGGCGGATGCCAGCCGGGCTACCGTTGCCGCGCGGCAACGGCGGGACAATCCTGGACTGGCCGAGGCCATCACCCTCAGCGTGTTGGCCGCCCGTGACCCCGCTGCGAACGCCGCTTCGCTCCAAGAGGCCATCAGCATCTGGCACGAGACGGGTTGCCGTCCCGAGGAAGCTGCGACCAGAGTCGTGGCCGCCCGCCTCGGCGCACCCGTACCGCACCTCGACGCACACCTCGCGGACCAGACACTTCGGGGCTACGGCGTCGATGTGGAGTCGCGATGCGTCGCCGGACCGCTGGGTGTGCTCGTCCGGTCCGCACCCACGATGTTCATCCAGACTCTGGGCGTTTTCCGGGTGCTCCGAGACGGAATCGCCATTCCCAGTACCGCATGGCAGTCGAAAAAAGCCCGGGACCTCCTGAAGATCCTGATTGCGCGTCGCCGGCCGACCCCGCGTGATCAGCTGATGGAGTTGTTGTGGCCGAGGGTGCGCCCGGCCGTGGCCGGCAACCGACTCTCCGTACTGCTCTCGACGGTCCGCGATGTGCTGCAGCCTCATCCGATAGGCGCAGCTCCCGTCGACACCACCGACGGCGCAGTGTCATTGAACCGTGCCCAGGTTCGCGTCGACGTCGAGGACTTCCTCACCCAAGCGACCATCGCCCTAGAAGCAGACCCCAGAGATCCGGATACGATCGCGCGGCTCAAGGTCGCAGTCACGCTTCATACCGGGGATTTTCTCGAGGATGATCCCTACCAGGAATGGGCCACCACGCTCGCCGAAGAGGTCCGGGCCACGTACATCGCACTACTCCGGATAGTGTCTCAACGGCTACGTGACACCGGCGATACCGACGCAGTCGTGCGATACACACTGCGCCTGCTCGAGCGTGACCGCTACGACGAGGAGGCCCATCGCAGCCTCGTCGGAGTCCTGCTCGACGCAGGTCGGTTAGGCGAGGCACGCCGGCATTACCAGAACTACGTCCGGCAGATGGCTGAGATCGACGTCAGACCGAGCTCGCTGTCGGAGATGACGCCGCGAAAATTGATCGCGCGCTAACGGATTTGCGGCCTTATTCTGCGGGATCGCGGCTTGGTCGCGGCTCCGCTCGGAGCGGTGGGCGCCGCTCCGAGCTCTGACGCCACCAGCCGGAGCAGATCCGAGCGCGCCGAGTTGACGAAGAAGTGGTCTCCCGGCAGCAGGTGGACCCGACAGGGTCCGGTCGTGTGGTCCGACCAGGCACGCACGTCCTCGGGAAACACCTCCTGGTCGTTGCGGCCACCGAAGG
>JBOHEL010000783.1:0-1564 GCA_050700995.1 Sciscionella sp.
GTCGATACGCAAATCCGACTCATCGATCTGCACCTCACCGACTTCCTCCGGTTCCGGGTAGACCAGTACGCCGGCCGCCGATGTGTGTACGCGCCCTTGGGATTCGGTCACCGGGACCCGTTGCACCCGATGCACACCGCCCTCGAACTTCATTCGCGCCCACACCCCGTGCGCCACGGCGCCCGCACTGGCACCCTTATTGGCAATCGCCAGCGTCGCGTCCTTGTAGCCACCCAAATCCGAGGTGGTCTCGTCGAGCACCGTCACGCTCCAGCCGTGCCGCTCCGCGTAGCGGATGTACATCCTCGCCAGATCGGCCGCGAACAACGCCGATTCCTCGCCACCTTCACCGGATTTGACTTCGAGCACAATGTCCTCGGAGTCGTGTGGGTCGCGAGGCGCCAGCATGTCGGTGAGTTGGCTGTCCAGTTCTGCTGCCCGTGCCTCTAGTTCGGTGACGTCAGCGGCGAACGACTCGTCGGAGGCGACCAGCTCGCGCGCGGTGTCCAGGTCGCCCCGCACCGACTCCAGCTTGCGGTAGGTTGCCACGATCGGCGCCAATTGAGCGAACCGGCGCCCGACTTTTCGTGCATTGGCGGGGTTGCTGTGCAATTCGGGGTCGGCCAGCTGACGCTCGAGCTCGGCGTGTTCGGCCAGCAGCGCGTCGATCGCCTGCACGCCCTGCGTCACAGCCTCCTCCTTCCAAACGCGAGCCGACTCCAACCGCGGCTGAGCTCCCCGAACACAAAACGACGCCCGGCCTGCGCGGGTTCCGCGACAGTACGGGCGTCGCTACTGCTAGTCGCCCTTGTCGGACGTTTCAGCCTCTTTCTCGGCGCCGGCCTTGCGCTTGCCGTAGCGCCTCTCGAAACGAGCCACCCGGCCGCCGCTGTCGAGAATCTTCTGCTTACCGGTGTAAAACGGATGGCACTGCGAGCAGACCTCGACCACGATGTGGCCGCTTTCTTTCGTGCTGCGGGTCTGGAAGGTGTTGCCGCAGCCGCAGACAACGGTGGTCTCGCCGTATGCCGGGTGAATACCAGATTTCATGATGTCCTCTTCGATCGTCGGTCGCCGGGTCGCTCAACTGAACTGATGATCGGACGTGAACCGGAACCCGAACTTCGGCGGTTGATTATGCCAGGTCAGGCACTATCCCCCAAACGCGGCGATACGCGTGCGCATTCCCGGCTCGGCGCGGCCGGCGGTCCTGCCGGTTCGGTGGGTGAGCGTCAGTGCCTAACCGCGACTGACCTGGTGGTCGGCCCGGGGCACGCCATGGCGATCGAGGACGCCATAGGTCTTGTCGCGTGCGGCGCGGGTCCACAGCAGGCCGCCTTCCGGTGCGGAGCCCTGGGCGCTCAACTCGCGCTTGAGGATCTTGTTGGTCGCCGTGGTCGGCATGCTGTCGATGATCCACACATAGCGTGGCCACGCCTTGGGTGAAAGGTCATGCTGATCGGCCAGGAACTCCGCTAGCTCCTCGGGGTTCAGCACCGCGTTGTCCGCCAACACCAGCGCGGCCATCACCTGGTCGCCGACGTGCTGGTCAGGTACCGCGTAC
>JBOHEL010000784.1:0-1557 GCA_050700995.1 Sciscionella sp.
TCGAGAAACAGCCTCGGCTTGGCTTGCCGCACCCTTTGACGCCACCTTTGCCTTGGTGGTTTGAGGTCAGGGAGGCCGCTGCGGCACGTAACCCGCTACGGCACGCACTGAAGCGAGGCCAAATGGACAGCGGGACCGAAATCCTGGAATCAGCGAAACAGAAAGCCGTCAGCGTGGCGGGTGGCCCCGCACGCCTGCAGATCATCGCGGTGCTTGCCGCCGTGCTCGCTGTCGAGGCCAGCGACCTCGGCACGGTGTCGGCGGTCTCCGACAAGCTCAAGGGCGTCTTCCACCTCGGCAACACCGACATCGGTCTTCTGCTCGCCGTTGTCTCGTTCGTCAGCGCCGCGGCGACGCTCCCCATGGGCGTGCTGACGGACCGGATCAGGCGGCGCGTGCTGCTGATGATAGTGGTCGCCGCCTGGGTGATCGCCGAAGGGATCAGCGGCTTTGCCACGTCTTTCACGTTTCTGCTGGTGATGCGCGCGATCATCGGTGCGCTGACGGCGGTCGCTTGGCCTTGCGTCGCCTCGCTCACGGGTGACTTCTTCCCCGCTCGCGACCGTGCCGGTATCTACGGACTCATCGTTGCCGGCGAGCTCGTCGGCACGGGCATCGGCTTCTTCATCTCCGCGGAAGCCTCCACTCTCATCAACTGGCACTGGTCGTTCTTTGCGATGGCCGTGCCCCCCATTGCCCTGGTATGGGTGATCTGGCGGTTCCTGCCGGAGCCCGAGCGCGGCACCCAGAGCTTCATCATGGAGGGCGAGGAGGATCCCAACGCCGCTTCGCGGCCGGAATCACGGCAGCACGGGCGGGCGCGGCAGTCGCAGGAGCGCAGCGCCTCGCGATCCGCATCCTTATCGCCGCAGGAGTCGGTGCGGCGGGCGCACGTGCAGCCGCGGGAGGAGCTGATACTGCACGAAGATCCCACTCGCTGGAGCCTGTGGCGGGTGATGAGATACCTGCTGCGCCTGCCCACCTACGGCCTGCTGATCGCCGCTTCGGCGCTGGCCTACTACTTCCTTTCCGGTGCGCGCGCCTTCGCCATGATCTACATAACGGGGCACTACCACATCAGCCGGGGTGTGGCGGGTCCTCTCATCTTCGTGGTCGGCATCGGAGCGCTCGCGGGCACGGTTGCCGGCGGACGCATAGCGGAGCACATGCTGCGCAAAGGCAAGGCCAACGCCCGGATCGTAGTCGCGGCGGTGGCTCTCGGGCTTTCCGTCCCCATCCTCGGCGTCGCCATCTGGACCAGCACCGCACTGCTCGGGATCGGGCTCCTGGCGGTGGGTGCTTGCGTGCTGTCGGCCGCCATTGCACCGATCGATGCCGCGCGGCTCGACATCGTCCACCCGAGAATGTGGGGGCGCGGCGAGGCGGGACGCATGGCGCTGCGCTCCACCTTCGAAGGCGGCGCCCCTCTGCTCTTCGGTGCGATGTCGGAATGGATGGGCGGCGGTCAGAACGGCCTGATGTGGACGTTCCTCATCATGCTGATTCCCATGTTGGTCGCGAGCCTGCTCGGCGTGAAGGCCCGCAAGACCTACCTGC
>JBOHEL010000785.1:0-1552 GCA_050700995.1 Sciscionella sp.
GAACCACATCGCGTCGGGGCTGTGCGCGTCCAGGTAGGCCTGTACCCCCTGATGTAGGTTGACGTGCTCCCAGTCTTCAAACCTCGTACTCACGTTGGGGATCTCCGCCACATCGCAGCCGAGATGTTCGGTGACCATCGCGGCGAGCTCGCTGCGATCACCGGTGACGATCCGGTTGCGGGCATCATCGAGCAACGCGATGAGTGAGCTCGCGAGGCCACGGGCGGTCGCGTGGTCGGTGTCGTCTTCAGCCATGGCCCCCACTATGGCAGGGACCATCACTGGTCGTGAGCCACCTTCAGCACTCGGGGTTCAACAATTCGGCGACGGCGGCCGTGGCCCAGTTTCCTGCCGCACCGGGGCGGGCTGCAAGGTAGTCGGCGATGGTGGGGGTGTCCCAGCCGTGGGCGGCGGCGAGCCCGGCCGCGAGCATCCGCAAGTACGCAGCCGATGGCGCGGTAGCAGGCACGTCGGCCGCGCGCCACGGCGCGGTGAAGGTCAGCTGTGGGTATCCGTCGATTTCGCCGACCCGCAGCAGTGTCTCGTACCGTCCGGGCCCCAGTTGTGCGCGGCCGTGAGCGAGCACGTCGGTCAGATCGAGGTCGCCGCCGGGTTCGCGATGCATCTCCTGCGCGGCGATATCGGAGAACTGGGATACGCTCACCAGCCACGCGCGGGCCGCCGCACGCCCAGGCAGGTCCGGATCGTAGAAAGCGCGGCCGCCGAGCCAAATTTGGGAGTGGGTCGCGAAGTAGATGCCACCCGCAAGCCACACTCCGAGGCCGCGCCTTGGCGGGCGCGGATCCCTGGCGCCGGGGCAGCGCACCGTGGTGCCCGGCGCTGTACCACCTGCCAGGTAACAGGCGAGCCGACCGGCGTGCATGTTCGAGCCGTAGGAGACATACCAGACCAACCCTTCGCCTGCCATGACGGTCATGATGGCATCGACTCCGGTTGTGGATAGCCCGTCCCGGTGGATCGCGCGCGGCCGGCCGTTACGGCCGTGTCGTGGCGTAGAGCAGCATGTCGCGCCTTGCGTCGCCGATCCGCTGGTGACTGCGCAGCAGGCCTTCTCGTTGGTATCCGGCCGCTTCGGCGACCCGGATCGAACCGTGGTTCCACGGTTCGATGTACAACTCGATTCGGTACAGCTCCGGGATGGTCCACGCGAACGTCGTGAGTGCGGTGAGTGCGCTGGCGGCCAGTCCCCTGCCGCGATGGTGCGGCGAGACGGAATAGCCCACTGTAGCGCGCCCAGCTGGCAGGTTCGGCAGCCACAGCCCGATCGCGCCGACGGCGGTGTCGGTGTCGAGGTCCACGATGGCGAAGGAGAATCCCGCGCCCTCGCTCCACCGTCCCCGTTGCCGGTCGATCCATTCCAGCGCCTGCCGTGAGGACGGGTGCGCGGGCAGGCTGCCGATCAGCGGCAGGTAAGGATCCTCGCCGAGTTCGATCGCGAGCCGCGCGTCCGTGTGGGCGAACTCCCTGAGTGCCACGGGACCTCGCTGGCGACGTCGGTGACCCGCAGGCCTCGCGGCGCATCGTTGACGAT
>JBOHEL010000786.1:0-1547 GCA_050700995.1 Sciscionella sp.
CTTCCTGGCGTGGTCATCCCCGACCGTGACTCGCCATCCGCCCTCCGGTGGTGCGCCCGCCACCGCGATATCGCCGCCCAGACCCACCAGCGCGCCGCAGCCGCCCGCGGTGGCGGCCTTCGCTGCCGCGTGGTCGGCGGCCAGCGCCTTGGCGGTGGCACCAAGATCGAGCAAAATGCCGCGCGGAATGTTCACCCTGCGGTGTGCCGCGTTGAACCGGATGCGACACCAGCCAGGTGCTGCCCGTGGCCGGGTCGCAGCTGCGGGCAAGTCCCGGCCGAGAAGGCTGAAATCGCGGTCATACCCCAGTTCTCGCACGGCGCGGCCCACGGTCGGGTCGACAAGCCCACCGGTCGCCGCTGCCGCGCACAGCGCCACCCCGATCGCCTCGGCGAGCAATGCGCTCACGATCACACTGGAGCCTGCGCGTGCGTGCAAACGGGAGATCTCCGAGTCGGCCCGAAACCGGCTGCACGTGCGTTCGATCGCGCGCAGTTCCTCGCGCAGCGCGTACTCGGCATCAGCTAGCCCCGCTTGGTCGGTCACTACCAGCTCGGCCGTCGTACCCAGCGCGGGAAACCTGCTTCGCGCGCACGCCGCGCGCGGCGTGGTGATCACGACCCGCCGGAGGAAGCGTGGCTACCGCCTCCGGAGACCACGAACGGCGGTTGGGCTGGTGCCTGCAGCGTGGGCGCGGGTGGTGTCGTGACAGGTGCCTGCGTAACCGGTGGCGACGTGATCGTGGGATGTGGCGTCACCGTCGTGTTGGGTGCGCGGGTGATCGCGGGTGGCGCGCTGCTTGCCGGTGCGCCAGCGGCGGCATGCTGCGCGAAGACCACACCGAACACCGCGGCAAGCGCGGCGCCTACGGCCGCGGTGCAGCGGGTGACAAGCGACACCCGACGCTGTCCGCGCTCCCGCGCCGCGACGCGGTCATGCTGTGATCTGCTCATGGAAACACTCCCTGCGGTCGGATCACCGCACGCCAGTGTCGTCCGCCGTTCTTGGGAAATTCTGAGACAAACCAAGGAATTGGCTGGCAATCCAGCGGCGTTGGTGCGTTGACCCGCCAGGCGATGGCGTCAGGATGGTGTCATGAACACGCCTGTTCCTCCCGCGCTGCGGGTGCTATTGGTCGAGGACGACCCTGATCTGGTCGACATGCTGAGCACGTTGCTCGGCGAGGAGAAGTACGCGGTAGATACCGCCCGGGACGGACATCGGGGGCTGCACCTTGGCCTGACGCGCGACTACGACGTACTCATCGTGGACCGAGGATTACCGGCCATCGACGGTTTGGACCTGCTCGCGCGGCTACGCGGCAAGGGTCTCACCACGCCGGTACTTGTGCTCTCGGCACTCGCGAACCCCGCCGACCGGGTCGCCGGGCTGGACGCGGGTGCCGAGGACTACCTTGGTAAGCCGTTCGATGTCGACGAACTGCTCGCCCGCTTACGCGCGCTGTGCCGCCGCCACCTGGACACCGCGCGGTCGTTGCCGCTGGGCACCCGGTGGCTGGATCTCGATGCGCGCCTGGTGGCGTACGA
>JBOHEL010000787.1:0-1546 GCA_050700995.1 Sciscionella sp.
GTGCTGGAGCTGGTCGCGCCCAGCGTCACCTTCGAGGACCCGGAGCAGAAGGCGAAGCAGGAGCACGAGTCCAGTGTGCGACAGGAACGTTTGGCCGACCGGTTGGGTGGGAAGACTGTCGAGGTCGGCGACACCGTGACCGGCGATGACGCCGACGACGCCGACGAGGGTGGAGAGGGCGACAAGAATGACTGACGGCTTCGAGGTCAAGGGCGACGTACTCAACCGGCTGGCGGGCGACCTTCAGAACGTGACCGACGTGATGAGCCGCGCGATGGACGCGATGGAGTCCCGCGACGGGGCAGGCTCGCTGGGCACCGGTGACCTGGACGACGCGGCGAAGGGCTTCAAGGACTCCTGGAAGTACGGGCTGGGCAAGCTCAAGGACGACCTGTCCGACACCACCAAGAACATCGGGGCCACCGCGAAGCAGTACGACGCGAGCGAGGCCGACATCGTGCGGGCGCTCAACGAGTACAGACTGCCGACATGATCGCCGCGGCGGGCGGCGGAGGCGGGGGCCGCAGCTTTCCCGCGCTCGGGTTCGACCCGGCACCCGGCGAGCTCGGCGAGGTCGAGGCCCTGGTCGGCGACCTCAACAGCGCGGTGACCTCGCTGGGCGAGAGCGCCGGCCTGCTCGGCAACCTGTCCTCCAAGACCGGCTCGGACTGGCGCGGCAAGGCCGCCGACGCCTACCGCGAGCACGCCAACACCGACCTGACCAAGGCGCTGCGCAACGCCCACGACTCCTTCGCCAAGGCGCACAAGGCGATGCAGGGCTGGTCGGCGGACCTCTCGGAGTACCAGCGCCAGGCCGACACCCTCGAACGACAGGCCGAGCAGGCCAAGGCCGACGTCACCTCGGCCGAGAACCACCTGACCGATGTGAACGCGAACCCCTACCACGTCACCGGGTCCGACCCGACCGGCGAGCTGGCCACGCGCGCGCACCACCTGCAGCAACAGGCCGTCAGCGACGCCAACGGCGCGGTGAGCACAGCCAAGGGCAGCCTCGACGACATCCTCAAGCGGGCTCGCTCCCGACAGGGCGAGCACGACCACGCCGCCGGCTCGACCGCGAAGTCATTGGACGACGCCCCCGACAATTTGGCACCCAGCAAGCCGGGGTTCTTCTCCTCCATCGGCCACTGGATCAGCGACCACGCCAGCGACATCGCCGGTGTGCTCGACGACATCTCCGCGGTCGCGGGCATCGTCGCCCTGGTCACGCCACCGCCGATCGACGCGATCGCCCTCGGTGTCGCGGTCGGGTGCTCGCTCGGCGCCGCCGGCCTGCACGCCTACAAGGGCGAGTGGGGCAAGATGGGCGTCTCCCTGGTGGGAGCCGTGCCTGGGATCGGCGCCGTCGGGGACGTCGCGAAGGGTGCCCGGGCAGCGGAGACGATCGCCGACGGGGTCGAGTTCGCGCGGGGCGCTGAGTCCGCCGGTGACGCTGCGTTCGGCGCCCGGTACGCCATATCCGGGGTGGGCGACGCCATGCGCGCAGCGCCAAGATTGGCCAAGGACGGCCTGGACAGTCTGCAGG
>JBOHEL010000788.1:0-1544 GCA_050700995.1 Sciscionella sp.
GAGCACACCCTGCGCGGTCGGCGTCGTTGCCAGGATGCCAGCTAGCAGTCGACCGTGGCCGGCCACCTACGTCCACAATGGTCGAGTAGGGGCTGAAGTCGTAGGCACCAATCACTACGCGCTCCGCCAATGCCGAAATGCTCGTCATGGCGTCGTCGAATAGCTTCGCGAGGTCGGGGTCGTCGTCTAGGTAATCGAAGAACTCCTTGCCTCGGACCAACGGAATGCTGGGCTCACCGGTTTTTACCGACTCCGACAGCAGGCTCCAATGTTCTCTGTGTTTCTTGGACCCCCAGAACAGTGCTGCCGATGCCGTCGAACCAGGGGTCCCCGAGCGCAGGGTGGCCGCGAGCGGGGTTAAGCCGTAACGCCCATCGCGATGCTGCCGGAATATGCAATGACTGATCAAAGCTCGCATTAGCCGACTAAGTGCGTCGGGGTCGGCGCCGACGCGGCGCGACAACTCATCGAGTCCACGAGGGCTCGCTGCGAGGGCATCCGCGATATCGAGTGCGGCGGCCGTCTGGATCGCCTGAGGTATGAAAGCGCCAAGAATGAGCTCGATCATCGCCACCGGGGGCGGAACGAGGCGTTGATGTAGTCGAGACAAGTGGTGGCGCAAACGCTCGACAGCTCGGACGAGCTTGACGGGCGGAGCCTTAACAACTTTGGGCACGCGCTTCGTCCCCTCTCCTCTGCTAGACCATGCGCCGGGTTAGTGAACCACGCTCTACGCCAGTCGTACGTCAGAAAATGAGTAGATGACCGTGCATCAGCCGCAAACGGGCTCTTCGTAATTCAGAGTGCATTGACGAGTGCGTGGAGTGCGCCGCTGTGGAGTAGTGAGCGGATTCGGTAGTGGGTGAGGTTGCGGAATCCGAGGGCGTTGCGGCGCAGGGCTTCTAGGCGGCCGTTGATGGCTTCGGTGGGTCCGTTGGAGGCGTGGTGGTCGAAGAACGCGAGGATGTCGTTGCGTCGGCGCCATAGGGTGCGGCCGAGTTGGGCGATCTCCTCCAGCCCGGCGGGGACGCCGCGGCGGATCGAGTCGATCAGCCTGCTCATCGCTTGCTTTCCGGTGCGTCGGTTGGGGTCGGCGTAGGCGGCGATGATCTTCTGGTAGATCACGTGGGCGACCTTGACCGCGATGTGCTCGTCGGTGTCGAGCACGCCGGCGAGGCGGTCATGTTGGCGGGTCGAGAGCAGTTGGATTCGGGTGCGGGCGATGCGCCGGATCCCGTAGAGCGGGTCACCGGTATGGCCGCGCCGGCCCAGGGTCTGCTGCTGAACACGCTGGCGGATCAAGTCGAGCTTGGCGCCGGCCAACGCGACTACGTGGAACGGATCCATCACCGTGACCGCATCAGGCACCACGGCCGCGGCTGCGGTCTTGTAGCCGGCGAACCCGTCCATCGCAATGACTTCCACCGACCGGGCGAATGAGGCGGGTTGGGCGGCCAGCCATGAGGCCAGCGCGGTCGCTGATCGACCCGCGACCATGTCGAGCAGCCGCGCCGGACCGGTCCGATCGTGGACCGGGGTGAGGT
>JBOHEL010000789.1:0-1534 GCA_050700995.1 Sciscionella sp.
ACAAGAAGGTGATGTTGCAGGAGGGCGAGGTATTCACCCTCGATACGGAACTCGACCCGAAAGCGGGCACGGATCGTGAAGTCGGCGTCGCCTACAAGGATCTTCCCAAGGACGTGGCCGCGGGCGACGCGCTGCTGCTCGGTGATGGCCAGATCGTACTGGCGGTCGAGCGGGTAATCGGCACGAGGATCGAGACGCGAGTGCGCGCCGGCGGCGAGCTGTCCGACCGCAAAGGCTTGAACCGCCAGGGGGGCGGCATTTCGGCACCGGCGATCTCCGAGAAGGACAGGGAAGACATACGCTTCGCGGCCGAGGAGCACGTCGATTACCTCGCCGTCTCCTTCGCGCGCGATGCCGCGGACATCGAGCAGGCCCGCACACTGGTCCGCCAGGCCGGCGGCGATGCCCGCATCGTGGCCAAGGTGGAGCGGCACGAGGCTGTCGCCAACCTGCCGGGCATCATCGAAGCCACGGATGTCGTCATGGTTGCGCGCGGCGACCTCGGCGTTGAGATGGGGTATGCCGAGCTGACAGGACTGCAGAAGACCATCATTCATCAGACGCGCGGCAGAAACCGCGTGGTGATTACCGCCACCCAGATGATGGAGTCGATGATCCAGAACCCGGTACCCACGCGCGCCGAGGTCAGCGATGTGGCCAACGCGGTCATGGATGGCACGGACGCCGTCATGCTGTCTGCCGAAACCGCCGCAGGCCGCTACCCCGTCAAGGCGGTGGAGGCGATGGCGCAGGTCATCGTGGGCGCGGAGAAATACCAGCTCACGCACAGCCGCACGCGCCACCGCACGGAGGCGCAGTTCAAGGGATCGGAGGAAGCGATTGCCACGGCCGTCATGTATACGGCCAACCATCTGAAGGTGCGCGCCATCGTCGCCCTGACGGAGTCGGGGGCGACGCCCTTGTGGATGTCGCGTATTCGATCCGACATCCCCATCTATGCCTTCACGAGGCACGAGCCCACCCGCCGCCGCGTCACGATCTACCGTGGGGTGTATCCCGTTATTTTCGACGTGACCCGCGCATCATCGACGGGTGAGCTGTACGGCGCCCTTTTCTCGCGCCTGCTGGAGCTCGAGCTGGTCAAGCGCAAGGATCTGGTGATCCTCACCAAGGGGGAGCTGTCGGGGGTCCAGGGCGGCACGAACTCCATGCAGATCCTGCAAGTGGCATAGCCGCCGGCGAAGCTTGTAATCTACGCGGGATGGACTCGCCCGCCGAAGTTGCGAGAAGACCACGGCCGACCGTCGGACTGGTGCTGACCGGCGGCGGCGCGCGCTCGGCCTACCAGGTGGGTGTGCTGCTTGCGCTGGCGGAGCTGCTGCCGCGGGCCCGTAATCCCTTTCCGGTCATCGTCGGTACCTCCGCGGGCGCGGTGGCGGCCTGCGTGCTCGCGGCCGAGGCCCATCGCTGGCGGCGCGCGGTGGCCGGGCTCGAGCGTGTGTGGGCGAATTTCCGCACCGGCCAGGTGTTCCACGTCGATCCGGCGCACATGCTGCGCGCCGGCACGCACTGG
>JBOHEL010000790.1:0-1524 GCA_050700995.1 Sciscionella sp.
TAACATTCCTCGCAGCGCACCGTGTGACGGTCTGCGACTTACCCACCGCATTCTGGCAGCAATGGGTGTCCCAACTCAGTACAGCCGCCACGGCCAGCGCGGGCGGCGCGCCCGGTGGTGTCTTGTGTCCGCCTGCCCGCCTCGCCCGCATCGCGGTCGGCGGCGAGAAACTGGACCTTCATTACCTGCGTTCGTGGTTGACGAATCCGACTTCCCGACACTGTCGGATCGTCAACACCTACGGTCCAACGGAGGCGACGGTACAGGTGAGTGCGATCGACTACGAGTCGGACTCATCGCTGCCGCAGCACGAGGTACCGATCGGCCGGCCTGTGGCCAACACGCGGATTTACATTCTGGATGAGCACGGCGAGCCGGTGCCGGTGGGGGTAACCGGGGAGCTGTACGTGGGCGGGGCGCAGGTGGCGCGCGGGTATTTGAATCGCCCGGAGCTGACCGCCGAGCGCTTCCTGCCCGATCGGTTCGGCGGCCTGGCCGGGGCGCGGATGTATCGCACCGGAGACCTGGGGCGCTGGCTGCCCGACGGAACGATCGAATATCAGGGCCGCAACGACGGGCAGGTGAAGATCCGTGGCTTTCGGATCGAGCTGGGGGAGATCGAGGCGCGGCTGTTGGCAAACCCGCGGATCCGCGAGGCGGTGGTGGTGGTCCGGGAGGATGAAGGGACCAAGAGGCTGGTGGCGTACTACACGCTGGCCGGCGGCGGTGAGGCGCTCGAGGCGATGAGCCTGCGCGAGCACGTACAGGCGGCGCTGCCGGAGTACATGGTGCCCGCGGCGTACGTGTGGCTGGAAAGTCTACCGCTGACCCCGAACGGCAAGGTGGACCGGCGGGCGCTGCCGCAGCCGGGTGGGCACTCCTACGCGGCGCGGGCATACGAGGCACCGCGGGGGGAGCTGGAGGAGACGATCGCCCGGGTGTGGAGCGAGGTGCTGAAGGTCGAGCCCATCGGCCGCAGCGACAACTTCTTCCAGCTCGGCGGTCACTCCCTGCTCGTCGTACAGGTGGTCAATCGGCTGCGTGCGCATCACCCCGCACTCACGCCGCTGGAGCTGTTCCGTCATCAGACCCTGGCCGCCTTCGCGGCGCGGATCCACTCCGGCAAATGCGGAGCCGAAACCGGGAGCGCCGTTCCGCTGCGCGCGGGCGGTGATCGCCCAGCGCTATTCCTCGTCCACGACGGAGCGGGAGACCTGGTCTACGCACCGGTCCTCGCAGCCGAGCTCGACGGTGCCGAGGCAATTTATGCCCTGCCCTCGCCGGCCGATCCGCTCGAAATACCGCCCGACATCGCGTCCATAGCTTCCCAGCGGCTGCGGATGATCCGGGATGTGCAGCCGTCAGGGCCTTACCGCCTCGTGGGGCACTGCTTCGGCGGCGTGATCGCGTACGAGATTGCCCGCCAGCTGCTCGCCGCCGGAGAGGAAGTGCTCTTCCTCGGTATGCTCGATTCGGCGCACCCGTCGGTCGCGCCGGCTTCACTCTCGGCGCACTCGCTCGCTT
>JBOHEL010000791.1:0-1517 GCA_050700995.1 Sciscionella sp.
TCATCGGCACGGCCAGCTTCATGATCTCGGAGGGCTGGAAGCGAATGGGACCCAGGGCGAGCCAGCGTTGCGCGCCGAGACGCGTGTGACCTACGGCAGCGACGGCGAGGAGGAGCACGACGCCGATCGCATACAGCCACGGCGAAGTGCGCCGCAGGAAGTTCGGGCTCACCCGCGCCAGCGCCAGCATGGCGGCCGTACCCAGCACGAGCCGCATCCCCGTGCGCAGCACCATGGGCAGGTTCTCCGCCGAGGCACTGTAGAGCACCACGAGTCCGTAGGCTGCGGTGAGCGCGAGTCCGGTGACCAGCGGTCCGTCCATTCTGAGGGCCGAGAGCACGCGCGCCGCGCCGGTGAGGGTGCGGCGGGTGCGCGACTCGGAGCTGACTTCTTCGTAGATCATGCGGAGTGGATCATGCGGCTATTGGGCTGGCGAGGCGGCCGCCTCGGCCGGGCGCGTCCGCTCCGCCACCTGTTGGGTGGTCAGCGGCGGCGCGGGAGCGGGCAGGGCCGGCAGGGAAGGCACCACATCGGGCTTCAGGTCATCCGGCTCCGAATACGGCCCGCGTGGCGAGGCAGGCAGCAGCTTGCCGTCGGGTCCGAGGAGATAGGCATCCATCACCTTGCGTGCGACAGGGGCGGCACCCGTGGATCCCCAGCCGGCATGCTCGACGATCACCGCGATCGCGATGCGCGGCGCCTCGGCCGGTGCGAAGGCGATGAACCAGGCGTTATCGCGGTACTGCTTGTTGATCTTGCTGAAGCCGTGCTCCTCGCTGAGATTGCCGGTGACGGACTCATTCACAACCTGGTCGGTGCCGGTCTTGCCCGCGACCGTGTAGGGCGTGCCCCGCATCGGCACGGTCGCGGTGCCGCGCGGATAGGTGGTGGCGCCGACCATCCCGTGGATGACGCGCTTCCAGGAGTCGGCGCTGATATTGGACAGGCCGCCTTCATACACCGGCGGCAGCCATTCGACCTTCTCGCTCTCGGGGCTACGCACTCCGGTCACCAGCCGCGGCCGCCAGACGCGACCGCGCGCCGCCACGACGGCAGTGTAATGGGCCAATTGCAGCGGGGTGACGAGGAAGTAGCCCTGACCGATGCCGAGGTTCACCGTCTCCCCCGGAAACCACACCTTGTTGGCGGGGTTGGAGAAGTGCGCTTCCTTCCAGGCGCGCGAGGGCACGATGCCCGCCTTCTCGCCGCCGATGTCGATGCCGGTCGGCCGGCCGAAGCCGAAGAGCGGCAGCCAGGCGGAAATCCTGTCGATGCCCATTTCGTGGGCGACACCGTAGAAATAGACGTCGCAGGATTCCGCGATGGCGAGGTCGAGATCCACAGCGCCGTGACGCTCGTGATTCGCGTCGTGCCAGATGTGCCGTGCGCCGGCGAGGTGATAGTAACCAGGACAGTAGATGTCCTTGTCCGGATTGATGACCCCGTCCGTGAGAGCGCCGAGGGCGAGGCAGGGCTTGATGGTGGAGCCGGAGGAGTACTCCCCGCGCAGCGCCCGA
>JBOHEL010000792.1:0-1506 GCA_050700995.1 Sciscionella sp.
CCAGGCGGCGCGATCGGCGGCCGCCGAGGTCGAGCGCGTGCACAATCAGCGGGCCAAGGTCGAGCAGGCACGGGAACACGTCATGACGCAGCTTGCCGAGATGGAGGAGCGGTTCGCTGCGGCACAGGAGGAGCCGGTAGCGCAGGAGCCCGATACCGCACAGCGCGACGAGGCGGTCGGCGAGCTTGGCATCGCACGGCAGTCCGAAGTGGACGCACGACTCGTGCTGCGCACCGCCGAGGAACGCCACCGCGCACTGCAGGGGAAGGCCGAGCAGTTGCGGCGGGCCGCCCGCGCGGAGCGGGAAGCGAGGGAGCGTGCCGCACGTGCGCGCGAGGCTCGGGAGCGTGGCGCGAAGGTAGCGGCCGCGGTACTGGACGGCGGGAACCTCGCCCTGGCACGGATCGAGGTATCGCTGGCGACCGCGGTCGAGCAGCGCGACGCCGCGAGCGAGAGGCAGGCGGAACGGGAGCGGGTGCTGACCGACGTCCGCAGCAGGGTGCGCGAGCTGACCGGCGAGATGGAGAAGCTGACCGACGCGGTGCACCGCGACGAGGTGTTGCGTGCGGAGCAGCGGATGCGGCTGGAGCAGCTGGAAACTCGGATCTCCGAGGAGTTCGGTATCGGCTTCGACGATCTGGTCGCCGAGTACGGGCCGGACGTGCCGGTGCCGGCGAGCGCGCAGGAGCTGGCGGAGTTCGAGCAAGCCAGGGACCGTGGTGAGGACGTCATCGCGCCGCAGCCGATCCGGTATGACAGGGAAACCCAGGAGCGCAGGGCGAAGCGTGCGCAACGTGATCTCGCGACGCTGGGGAAGGTGAACCCGCTGGCGCTTGAAGAGTTCGCGGCGCTTGAGGAGCGTTACAAGTTCCTCTCAACGCAACTTGAGGACCTCAAGGCGACCCGCGCTGACCTGCTGACCGTGGTCAAGGATGTCGACGCCAAGATTCTTGAGGTGTTCACAACGGCATACACCGACGTGGCCCGCGAGTTCGAGATCGTGTTCGCCACGTTGTTCCCCGGCGGCGAGGGGCGGCTGGTGCTCACAGAGCCGGATGACATGCTGGCCACCGGTGTCGATGTGGAGGCGCGGCCGCCAGGCAAGAAGGTTAAGCGCCTCTCGCTGCTCTCCGGCGGGGAGAAGTCGCTGGTCGCGGTGGCGATGCTGGTGGCGATCTTCCGGGCGCGGCCGTCGCCGTTCTACGTGATGGACGAGGTGGAGGCCGCGCTGGACGACACGAACATGCGGCGGCTGCTGATCCTGCTTGAAGAGCTGCGCGCTACCTCACAGCTGATCATCATCACCCATCAGAAGCCGACCATGGAGATCGTGGACGCGCTCTACGGCGTCAGCATGCGCGGGGACGGCATCAGCCAGGTGATCTCGCAGCGGATGCGCGATGGCGCGGGTGGGCGCAGGTTGCGCCCCGCACCAGCATCATTGCCGGAACCGGAACCGGAACCTGTCCCAGTGCCGTGACCTCCGGGGGTTGGGCCCCCTTCAAG
>JBOHEL010000793.1:0-1503 GCA_050700995.1 Sciscionella sp.
GTGGTGGGACGACGAGGACGCTGGCTACATCCGTCGCCGTTCCGAGCGCTACCCGGGCGCACTGAACATCGAGCCGGAGTGGACCTTGGAGGCGGCCGCTGATCCACGGGCGGTCGTTCGAGATCCGATCCCAAGAGCCGGACCGGCGCGATCCGCCTGATCGGCTACTCACCTGGCGCCGGGTTTGTCGTCACGGTGATCGTTGACCCGGTCGACTGGGCCGGGATCACCGCCTGGAAGGCACGCGGGGTAGACCTGCGTAATTACCTGGAAGGAGAGGTGGCGAGCGATGACTGATAGTGCTGTCCGTGCCCGCCGGAACGCCATCCGCGCCGAGTACCTGGACGAGGAAGCCGAAGCAGGCGATGCCGAGGCAGTAGAGAACGCCCAAGCTGTCCTCTCGGTACGGGTGCCTACCGATCTCGCCGACACGCTGAAGGCGCAAGCTGCTGAAGAGCACATGCCGACGTCAGCGTTGATCCGGAGAATTCTGGCCCGCGCCGTACACGAGGGCACAGAACCAGTGCTCACCGTAAAGCAGGTGGAGGAGATAGCGCGGCGAGTCATTCGCGAGTCAGCCTGACGATCGTCGAGCAGACTTCGTTACGATCATCACGACAACGTCCGGGCAGCACTCAAACTTCATCGGCACCGGCGTGGCTGGACCGAGCTGGTGCTCACAGCGTGTCGAAGAACTTGGACGATGGCATCGGTGCTAGCGGCTTCGAGGGGAGTCGACAACTGCCACGAGATGCCGGACTTTTCGTAGCCTGAACGTTCCCGGGCGTCTGTAACCGTTGATGTAGAGATGGATGTAGTCGGGGTTGGTCCGACGCAGGACGAGCGAGTCGGAAGCGGATATCCCGTCACGTCGGCGAGCTTGCCTTGGAGCGAGCCCCTGGTCTGCTACATCGGGCGCCGACGTGACGGGATACTTGCGCCACGGTGGTGACCCACCACCTTCGGGCCCAGGCCGGGGACCATCCCGGAGCGGAGGCCCGCCGGAGGCGCCTGTGGCTTGATCACGAGCTTGGGAACTACATGACTCGGCCACGACAGAGCCGTTGAGCAGCGGTTTGGGCTGGCCGTGATTAGCCGTGAAAGACCGTAGGTGTCCCCCGTGTAGGGCACGCAGAGGGCACGGAGTTCTTGCTCGCTCGACCGTCCTCCTTCCCCGTTCCCTGGTACTGGCCGCTGTGCTCGTCGTGGTGACGGGGGCGAGGGTGGCGCTGGCACCATTGCAGAGCAATGCCGCGTAGTTAGGGATTTTGTGTTGGGTCAAGGAAGATCGTGGTGGTCGGCGTGGCGGGGTGATTAGGCGACGGGACCGCTGGTAGGTCGATCAACCCGTCACAATCGTTGTTTTGCGTCGTGACGTCGTAGACGGGTGCTCCGTTGAAGATCGATTAGTGCGTGGGGGTGGCGGTGGTGGCATCGGCGTGGCGGGTTCGGGTGACTCCGCGAAGGGTGTATGCCGTGGGTGCGCTGGCGGCGGTGTTGTTT
>JBOHEL010000794.1:0-1502 GCA_050700995.1 Sciscionella sp.
CGTCGGCCTCTTCGTCGGTGAGGCGGAAGACGGGTCGTGCCTGGTCGGGGTCGTCCCGCGCGTACAGGACGACCTCGAAGTCGCCGCTGCGCCGTGCGACGATGCCGATCCGGTCACCGTCGTGACTGGTGAACTCGTATCGCAGACCGATGCTGGGCAGCAGCACCTCTTTGACGTCCATACCGTCAATCCTTACCGAAACGCCGCCCAGATGGTGCGGATACCGGACCGCGAGAACCCCACACTCGAAGGCTACCGACGCAACAGGGCGGCGATCTGCGGCAATGCCTCGCGAGCCGCCACGCGCCCCGCCTCACGGGCGACATCCATCTGGTGGAACTCCAGGAGCCCAACGGCACGGGTGTCGGGGCGGATAACGACCTGCGTTTGCGCCAGGGCAGCATCCGCCCCCATCTGGCTGCCGATCGTCATCGTGCGCATGAGGGTGTCGGCGATTCCTGGCACCTTCGGGGGACCGTCTCGTCGCGTCGAGGAGCCAGGCGGACCACCGCCTAACCCGATGCTCACCGCGATCAGTGGGCCCTCCGAGCCCGCCAGCGTAGAGGCAGGAAGGTTCTCCAGCACACCGCCATCCACATGCAGTCGACCGTTGTAGACCTGGGGCGGATAGAGTCCAGGCAGTCGCAGAGAACACCCAACGACATCGGCGAGTGGACCCCGACGATGCACGACGGCCTGCCGGGCAAGCAAATCCACACTGACACAACGGAACTGCTTTGGCAGCTCCTCCACCAACCGCCCTCCGTAGGCTTCCCGCAGGAGGGCCAGCGTTCGTCGACCGCGGACCAACCCTTTGATCGGCACCGCGTAGTCGCTGATCGGATTATGGCGAACGAAGTACTCGTATAAGTGCGCGTCCACGCCTGCCGCATCCAGGCCGCTGGCTGCGAGCGCCGCAACGACCGCCCCCATACTGGTACCGGCGAACCGGTCGACTGTGACTCCGGCGTGTTCCAGCTCCTCAAGTACCCCGCTGTGGGCAAAGCCGCGCGCGCCTCCGCCTCCGAGGACTAGCCCGATTGAGCGGCCGGCGATACGCGCGGCGAGCGGGCGCAAGTCGTCCAGCAGGCGTCGGTAATGGACCGCATGAACTGATCGCGGCGTAATCAGTTCCTCCCATAGGCGCCGATGCTCCCGGCTGGCGGGCGGACCGGCCAGCACGAGGTCGGCGCCCACCGCTCGCGCCGGCAGCGGCGCGGATTGCGGTGCCGGATCTCCTGCCACGAGCACGATCCGATCGGCGACGCGCAGGCAGAAGTCCCGCCAGTCTGCGTCCTGCACCGAGGCATGCAGCACTACCTTGTCCGCGGCCCGCTCCGCGCGATCCAGTCCGTCGCGGTCGACCCGGCCGGCGCCCACCGCGCGCAGCCGCGCCGACAGCGCGGTAAGCAGTGCGCTGGCTACCGACGACACCGGTGCGTCGGCAGCGACGCCGATTACCGCGACAACCACCTCGGGCGACGTTGGGCGAGGCACCGCAG